>CAZTTI010000049.1:0-6327 GCA_964615925.1 uncultured Solibacteraceae bacterium | reverse complement strand
TGAACCGCCGTATACGGAACCGTACGTACGGTGGTGTGGTAGGCGGGCGCTAAGCCCGCCTACCCGAGTCAGTCGTATCGTTTGCTGAACCCGTTCCGGAGGTTCGTGACATCGAAGGCCCCGTCGCGAGCGGCGCTCACTTCGATCCAGTAAGCGTTGCCGTCGTGAGGCGGAGGCGGGCTTCCGCGCCCGCCGCCGGTCCGGGGCAGAACGGGAATCGCGTCGAGCGCCTCGTCGGTTGTGTTCGCGATGAAGATGCCGGGGACCGTGTACTCTTGCCCGCCCAGTTCCGAGAAGTGGAGAGCCCAGAGATCCTCGAGCCCGGGCGAGGCAAACAGCGCGCGCATCGTCTCCGGTTGTCCGCCCTTGCGGGTGCCGTTGTTCATGATCGCGACACGGGGCCGGACGGCGTGGACGAGAACGCGGTCGTTCGAGCTTGGCTGTCCGTGGTGGGAGACGACGAACAGATCGATCGCTCCGATCGGGTTCCGTGGGCACATCAGTTCGAACTCGGTATTCACCGTCAGGTCCCCGAGGTGGAGGGCGCGAAAGGTTCCGAACTCCACCAGAATCCCAACCGACTGGGCATTTTCCCCGTTGTCCTCGTCCTGGGGTTCGAATTCCGCGCACAGGGGATTCATCGCGCCCTGTCCCGGAAGGGGACGGGCGAGGACCTGTTTTCCGGCCGCAAGAACGGTCACGTCGATCCCGTCGAGGTCGATCGTATCCCCGGGCTCGACGATGGTACGCGTCGTCTGGTTGTGCAGGGCCGCATACGTGGTCTCGATGAATTCGTTCGCTCCGGGGTTGGCTTCCACGCTCGGCCCGTGGTCGATGTAATGGCCGATCTCGACCTGCCGGGCCAATTCGGCCAGACCGCCGAAATGATCGCCGTGCCAGTGGGTCGTGACGAGGTGATCGATGCTTTCGACGCCCGCATCGTCCATTGCGGCCAGGATACGGCCGGCATCGCGGCCGGCCGCGTTTCCCCCGTTGCCGGTGTCGACGAGCAGGGACTCTCCCGAGGGCGCGACGAACAGCGTGGCGCCGCCGCCTTCCACGTCGATCAGGTAGATCTGAAGCCGGTCGCCTGTCGCCTGCGAAGCCGCGAGCAGGGTCACCACCAGTCCCAGTGTCAAAACGATCGCGATCGAGAAGTTATTGCGCACGTTCCTCCCTCCAGAGTCCAAGCGCTTTCTGTGCGGGCCGATCGGAAAAACTGAACAGAACGCTGTCCTCGGTGACCCGGTGGCGGACCGGAGTCCAGGAAGGGACGACGATCACGTCCCGCGGCTCCCACGCGAACGTCGTGTCGCCGACCGTCGTCGTGCCTTCGCCTTCGACGGCGCTGATGACGGTGGCGTCGGTCGATCGGTATGTGGCGGTCCCGAATCCCGCCGGGAGCAACTGCAGAAATGCCCCGATCGTCGGCATCGGCGGACCGCCCGTCGTCGGATTGACGTACTCCAGCTTGTATCCGTGGACCGGATCCGGATCGCCGCCCCGTGCCAGGTGTGCCAGGGCCTGACGGCTTTTCGAATACCGGTAGTTGAAGATCGGCGAGTTCTTCCCGACCGGCTCCCAACCGATGGGAATCAGGTTGGCGCCGTATTTCGACTCGGAAAAGCCCTCAGGGACCGTGACCGGTTGCGTCTCGCCGCCATAGTGGCCCGCAAAGCTCGTGTCAAAGAGGTTGACCATCGGCACGTCCAGGCCGTCGAGCCAGATGGCCGGTTTCGATCCGGGATTGCCGTGATCGTGGAACGTCCACGACGGCGTGAGGATGAAGTCGCCGGGTTCCATCGTCGTCCGTTCGCCTTCGACTGCTGTGTACGCGCCTTCCGATTCGAGGACGAACCGAAGGGCCGATGCGGTGTGACGGTGGGACGGGGCGATCTCGCCCGGCATGACGAGTTGAATACCGGCGTACAGGCTTCCGGTGATCTGCGATATTCCCCGGATCCCGGGATTCTCGAGAACGATCACGCGGCGTTCGGCTTCCCTGGCCGTGATCAATGTGCTGGCTTCGAGCAGCAGGGGACGCAGCTCGGCGTATTTCCACATCGCCGGCTCGCACCGCGTCTGAGGCTCGGGCGTGACGAGCCCGGCCAGCACTTCCCAGAGCGGCGTGGCATTTTTCCGGTCGAGGCGGCCGTAATACTCCCGGCGTTCCTCGGTCGTTTCGGGTTTGGTATAGAAGGGGGCTTCGGATCTCTTCATGCGGATCGGACCTCCACTTCCATCGCCCCGATCTTTTCGATCTCCGCGCGGATCATGTCTCCCGGAACGATGGCGCTCACGCCTTCCGGCGTTCCCGTCATGAGGACATCGCCGGGAAGCAGGGAATAGAACGACGAGGCGTATTCGATCAATTCCGGAACATCGAGCACCATCAGGCTCGTGGACGAATCCTGACGGGTCGCGCCGTTGACGGCGATGGTCAATCGCAGGTCGTTCGGATCCGGAATCTCGTCGGCGGTCACCATCCACGGACCCAGCACGGAATAAGTGTCCGGAGACTTGCGGAGGCACCGTTCCTCCGGGCCGCGGATCGTGATATCGAGTCCGATCGCGTAGCCGGCGACATGTTCGAGCGCCCGTTCCTTCTTCACGCGGTCGGCTTTCGTCCCGATGATGACGGCCAGCTCGACCTCGTGATCGTTCCGGCGATCGAGCTGGCGCAGACGAATCCCTTCCCCCGGGCCCACGAGCGAGCTGGTGGCTTTCAGGAAGAGACCCGCGCGCTGGATCGCGGCGATTTGGTTGTTATGATGCAACGCGGGATCGGAGCGAGCTTCCTCGAGGTGCTTCTGATAGTTCACGGGCGCGCCGATGACCTTGGACGGGTTGGCGACGGGGCTCAACAAAGTGACTGTATCCATGGCAAACGGCGTGGCGTCTTTGGCGACGATCTTTGCCCGCTCCACGACCGCGTCGAGGTGGCGCACCATCGGGTCGTCTACCGGCAGCGGGTAGCGGAACGTTCCGAGAACGTCCAGCGCGGCGGTGACGTCCCGGACCTCGCCGTCGGAAACGAGACCCAGCTTTCCTTCTCCGTATCGACAGAGTTTCATCGAATTCGATTCCCTTTCATAGGCTCGCTTCTCCGCGAACGATCGCCGCGCCAGCCACCAAAGCTTTCAACTTCCCGAACGCGGACTCGCGCGGCAGGTATTTCAGTCCGCAGTCGGGTGCGATGACGAGTTCCGAAACCCCCTTGTAGGGGAGCGCCCGCCGGATCCGTTTCGCCACGGTCTCGGGTGTTTCGACTTCCGGAGTCGAGAGGTCGAGGACGCCGAGAATGATCGTCTTGCCCGGCAGCCTTTCGAGAATCGAACAGTCGAGATTGGACTGGGCGGTCTCGATCGAGACCTGCTCGACCGGAGAGCCGGCCAGTTCGGGCAGAAATGAGTATCCGGACGGCCGTTCGTGGATGATGGCCGCGTAGCCGAAACACAGGTGAACGGCCGTGGTCCGGCCGATGCCATCGAGCGCGCGTGCCAGAGCCCGGAGGCCGTACTTCCGGGCGTTTTCAGGCCGCGCCTGCATGTAGGGCTCGTCGATCTGGACGATGCCGGCCCCCGCGGCGACGAGGTCCCGGATTTCTTCGTTGACGGCGGCGGCGTAGTCCATAGCCATCGCCTCGGGATCGCCGTAGAAGTCGTTCTGGGCTTGCTGGGACATCGTGTACGGTCCGGGGACCGTCATCTTGATCGTCCGGTCCGTGTTCTTCCGGAGGAACTCGACGTCGCGAACGCCGACGGGATGTTTGCGCCTGACCGTGCCGACGACGCGGGGAACCGGGTTCGGGTGGCCGCTCCGGTCCAGCGCCGTTCCGGGATTGTCGATGTCGACGCCTTCGAGCGCGGTGGCGAAACGGTTCGAGTAGCTCTCGCGCCGGATCTCGCCGTCGGTGACGATGTCCAGGCCGGCGCGCTCCTGATCCCGGATGGCCAGGATCGTCGCGTCGTCCTGGGCTTCCTCCAGGTATTCATCGGCGACGCGCCACAGCTCGCGGGCGCGGGTCCTCGGCGGAAAGCGGCCCGCGAGTTTCTTGCGGTCGATCAGCCATTCCGGTTGAGCGTACGATCCGACCAGGGATGTGGGAAGCAGAGGCAACATGGGTTCACGTCCGGGCTTCGGCCGGCGCCGCCGGCCGGTTCATGATGAAGTGCAACACGATCATCACTCCGGTCGAAACCGCGGCCGGAAGCGCGAACGCGAGAAATAGTTCCTGGTTCGCCCATTCCAGCGCGAGCAGGCGCCCGCCGAGAAAGGGTCCGATGATGGCGCCGATCCGGCCGATGCCGAGGCCCCATCCGATTCCTGTCGACCGCATGTGGGTCGGATAATACATGGCCGCGAACGCATTCAGCCCGGGCTGGCCGCCGATCACACACCATCCGGCAACAAACACGACGACGGTCAGGGCCAGCGGCAGGGCCATGACGATGGCGTTCCCGATCAACGCGATGGCCGCGGCCGCAACGGCGAAGGAAAGCCCCAACATGGGCGTGAATCCCTTCCGCGCGATCATCCACGCCAGAGCGAACGTTCCGATCGTCCCGCCGAGCTGCATTGCGCCGGCGACGAGGTTCGAGGTCGATCCCGACATTCCGCTCTGGCTCAGGATCGTCGGAAGCAGACCGGCGAGGAAGTAGAGGTTCAGGAGGTTCGTGAAGTTTACGAGCCAATACAGCAACGTGACGGGCGCGCGCTTTTCGGTGAACAGGTCGACGACGGGGACCTTCCCTCCGGCTTTTTCGGGAACGACGAAGCCGGCAGCCGCGGTGTCGACGTCGGGTCGAAGCTTGCCGACCCATCGCCCGATCTCGGAGAAGCGCTTCCGGACGGCCAGGAACTGGAGCGATTCGGGGAGCCAGACGAGCATCAGCACGCCGATGACAAGCGGGACGATGCCGCCGAAATAGAACACCGAGCGCCATCCGAACGCGGGAATGATCGCCGCCGAGACGAAGGCGCCGAGTGCGCCGCCGGCCGTGAACCCGACCGTGATCGTCATGATCAACGTGACGCGCAACCGCGCCGGACTGTATTCCCCGATCAGCGCCGTGGCGTTGGGAATGATCGATCCCATGCCGATCCCCCCGATGAAGCGCAGCACCAATAGTTGTTCAACGGTGCTCGCCCGCGCCGTGATCAGCGTGAGGATCGCGAAGAAAAAAGTCCCGATGATGAGGACCGGCCGACGCCCGAGCCGGTCGGCCAGCACCGTGAAGACGAGCGACCCCACGAGGACGCCGGAGTTCGCCGCCGCGATGAGGTCTCCGATGCGGGACCCGGTGATGCCGAATTCGTCGATAATGGCCGGAGCGACGTAGGCCATCGCCTGGACGTCGAAACCGTCCATGATCAGCGACATCGCGCACAGGGCGAACAGCATGACCTGGAAGCGGCCGATGCCGCCGCTGTCGACGAGGTCGGCGACGTCGATCTTGCTCGGATTGCTCATCGAACGGAGTCAGGAAACGGAGTCTGGAAACGGTCCGGGCATGGTATCAGTTCTCACGTTCGTTGACACCGGCAAAGGCGGGAGATAGAAGGAAGATCATGAGACACCAAATATTGCGATCGATCGGCTTGGTGGCTTTCGCTTTCGGCGGTTCGGGTTGGGCATTGGCCCAGACCTGCACCGCACTGGAAACGCTTGTGTTCGAAAGGGGACGGATCGACGAAATCGAGGCCGTTCCGGCGGGCGCCTTCGAACTGACCGGAGGCCGCGGCGGCCCGCGGACGCTTACCGATTTGCCGGCCTTCTGCCGGGTTCGCGCCACGTTGTCGCCCGAACCGGAGTCGGCCATTGGCGTCGAAGTCTGGCTTCCCGACCCCGCGGTCTGGAACGGGCGTTACCTCGCCCTGGGTAACGGCGCTTTCGCCGGGTCGATCGGGACCAATGGCATGGTCGAGCCTCTTCGCGCCGGGTACGCCGTCAGCTCGACCGATACGGGACACGAGGGCGCATCGGGAGAGTTCGCCCTCGTCGAGGCGAACATGATCGACTTCGCCTACCGCGCCGTCCACGAAATGGCGGTCTTTTCGAAGGCCCTCGTCGACCGCCTGTATCCGCGGCCTCTGGAACACGCCTATTTCCAGGGTTGCTCGACGGGAGGGCGGCAGGCCCTCACCGCGGTTCAGAGGTATCCGCTGGACTTCGACGGCGTGATCGGGGGTGCTCCCGCGATCCGGGCCAGCCATCTCCATGCCCAGCAGACGTGGAGCGCGAGCATCGATCTCGATCCGGAAAACTTCGACGTGTTGGCCGAAGCCGCCGTCGCCACGTGCGACCTCGCCGACGGTGTGGCCGAC
>CAZTTI010000048.1:0-4826 GCA_964615925.1 uncultured Solibacteraceae bacterium | reverse complement strand
GCGGGCTAAGGGCGACGAGTAATTTTCATCAGGTACCTAGTCCCAAAGAAATCTATGGCGTCCCGTAATTCTCCCAGTTCCCAGTACGTTCGCGTTCGCCCAGAATCACGCTCGAACACAGACCCGAATCGCTTCCGGCCCGGAAAGGGTCTCTGAGCACGGCGTCACGCGAGCCCAAACGCCGGTTTAGGGGTGCCTCCAAACCCTCCCGGGACGGGAGCGAGGAATCGCGAGGAGCTTCTTATGATGGTGTCCAGCATCCAACGTTTTGTTCGACCGGCCGCGCTGACGGCTTTTCTCTCCCTCGGCGCGTGCGCGTCGGAACCGTCGGAAGCTCCCGCTCCGGCGGAACCTTCCGGTCCGGCCGTCATGCTCCCGACCAGCTACAACGAGGTGATGGTCACGGCCATCGATCACGCGGCTCACGAGTTGTGGAACGCCGTGAACGAGGACAACATGCCCCAGACCGACCAGGACTGGACCGAGCTCGAGCACCACGCATGGCAGCTCGTCGCGGCGAGCACGGCGATCCGGGTTCCGGGAACCGGCGTGGGCGACGCGACGTGGGTGGAGAGCCCCGATTGGCAGCGGCTGGCCCAGGACATGGCCGATACATCGCTGGACGCGACCGAGGCGATCCGCAATCACGATCTTCAGGCGCTCTCCATGCTGGGCGACCGTCTGGTCGACGTCTGCACGGAGTGCCACCAGGTATTCAAACCCGAGATTCCGTCGGAAGGCGTCTTCCACCCGCACTACCGGTAGTCTCTGAGCCGGAGTCTCTCGAAAGTCGCGTCTCCCGGGACTTTCGAGACGATCGTTCGGACCGCAGATCGCGAATTCGCGGTCAGAGGCGGGGATGAAGGCCGATCGTCGAAGTCGTTTCAACGATTTCGGCGCCCGGTCGAAAAGCTCCCGAACGTGCATCACCGGATGCGATGCGCTATGCTCGCCCCGGCCCAACCCGTGAAGCGGGGTCCCGATGTCCATACCCGTCGCCCGAAAGCGTTTTACAGTCGAAGATTACTATCGGATGTCACGCGTCGGCATCTTCAGTGGCGACGATCGCGTCGAGCTCGTCGACGGCGAGATCGTGGAGATGACGCCGATGGGCAGTCGGCATGCGGCCGCCGTCGTGCGCGCGGACCGTCTTCTTTCACGCGTCCTCGGTGACGACGCGTGCGTCCGGGTTCAGCTCCCGCTCCGGCTCGGGGATTGGAGCGAACCGGAGCCCGATGTGGCCGTTGTCCGGCCGCGGTCCGACTTCTACGCGGAGCGGCATCCCGGACCTCGCGACGTGTATTTTCTGGTCGAGATTTCCGATACCTCCGCCGACTTCGACCGGACCACGAAGCGCGCGATTTATGCCTCATTCGGGATTCCGGAGCTCTGGATCGTGGATCTTGGCTCCCGAAAGCTGGAGCGCTCCAGCGAGCCGGCAGGCGACGGCTATCGGATCGTCCAGGTTCTGAACCCCTCCGATTCCATCGTCGTTCCGGCCCTTCCGGAATTCACGTTCCCCGTCGCGCCCCTGCTTCCCTGAACCGCGTTCGTGTCACGCTCGACCAGACCCCGAAACACTTAATTCAACAGTGCGTTAGGGCCGGTTTCCTGATATATAGAAGACGTCGCATTTCATCCAGAAACCGGAGTCCTCATTTGCAACGTCAGAATCGCAGACGGATGCTGAAATCGACCTTGGGCGGCGTGGCCGGTATCGCGCTCGGCGCGCCGTTTCTTGACCCTGGAGCCCGGGCCTTCGCCGTCCCCCGGCAGGTGGCCGCGACGACGCGCCTCGGCGAAAACCTCTATCTCATCGCGATTCCGGGGGAGACCAACGTCCTGGCGCGCCGCGACGGCGACGGCGTCCTGCTCGTCGACGGGGCGTCGTCGAATGCGTCGGACACACTGATCGAGACCGTGGCCGGACTTTTCGACGGGGCCCCGGTCCATACGCTGTTCAACACGCACTGGCATCCCGAGCAGACGGGCCTGAACGAGCGCGTGGGGTCGTCGGGAGGAGCCATCATCGCGCACGAGAACACGCGCCTGTGGTTGACGACCGACGTGACGTGGCCGTGGGACGGACGGCATTTCGAACCGCTGCCGAAGATCGCGCAACCGAACACGACGTTCTGGTACGAGATCGGCGAAACCGAATCCGGCGTCCAGTACGGTTACATCGCCGATGCGCCGCACACCGACGGCGACATCTTCGTTTATTTTCCCGAAGAGAACGTCCTGGCCGCGGGCGATGCCATCTCCGGTGACGGCTGGCCGATGGTCGACTGGTGGACCGGAGGCTGGATCGGCGGCATCGTCGGCGGCCTCCAGCGGCTGATCTACCATTCGAACGCGGAGACCCGCATCGTCCCGGGCCGCGGTCCGGTCCTCGGCCTGGCCCAGGTCGAGGCCCAGGCGGAGATGTATTCCGACATCTACGGCCAGTTGTCCCGATTGCTCAACAGCGGCCGCGGACCGGAAGAAGCCGTCGAAGCCCGGCCGACCGCGGCGTACGATGCCCAGATGGGGCCGTCCGACGATTTCGTCCGCCGGGCGTTCGAGAGCCAGTGGGCGTACACGACGCCCGATGCGTGAATGACCGATTGACTCTTGATTGATTGACCGATTGACCATGAGACACGCCATGACGCGACCAACCACCTCATTCGCAACCGTTATCCTGATTTCTCTCTTCGCTATCGGAGGGACCGCCACCGCCGCCCAGCAGACGGAGACACACCCGCAAATCGCGTCGTTCGATCAGTATTGCGTCGGCTGCCACAGCGATTCGAATCCTACGGCGGAGGTGAGTCTCCAGGGCCTGACACCGGATTCGGTGGCCGAAGACCCGGAGCTGTTCGAGCGCGTGGTGCGCAAGCTGCGCGGGCGCGTCATGCCTCCTCCCGGAGCGCGTCAGCCCGAGGAGGAGACCGTCGTCGCCCTGGTCGACTGGCTCGAGGATTCGCTCGACCGGACCGAAGGCGTTGACCACGTCTCCGACCAGATCGTCCTGCACCGGTTGAACCGCAAGGAATACGAAAACGCGATCCGCGACCTGCTCGACGTCACGATTGACGGCGAGGAACTGCTCCCCGAAGACGACACCGCCGAAGGGTTCGACAACATCGCCACCGCGCTCCAGGTGTCGCCGTCCTTCATCGAGCAATACGTGATCGCGGCGCGCTCGGTGGCGCTGAAGGCCGTGGGCCGGCCCGACGCGAGGCCCGGAGGCTGGAGCTTCGGCGCGGGACCGGGGGACCAGCTCACCCACGTTGCGGGTCTTCCGCTCGGAACCCGCGGCGGGATTCTCGCGGAGGTCGACCTTCCCTCCGACGGCGAATACGCCATCGACGTCGCCGACATGGCCACGCACATCTGGGGCAACGGGATGGAGTTCGAGAACCACCTGCTCGTCACGCTCGACAACAAGCTGGTCTACGAGACCGTGGTCGGCGGGGACGAGGACATGAAGGTGTACGACCAGGTTCTCGACGGTGCCCTGGACCGTGTGAACGCCCGCCTCAAGAACATCCGCTTCAACGCCACGGCCGGACCGCACAAGATCGGCGTCACCTTCAAGCGCCGGACCTTTGCCGAGTCCGATGACCGCCTCCGGATGTTCGCTCCGGGAGGAGGGCAGGAGCGTCTCTACAGCGTGCGGTCGTTCCAGTTGCTCGGCCCGTTCGAGGCCAGCGGCCTCAGTTCGACGCCCAGCCGCGAGCGGATCTTCAGTTGCCATCCCGCGAACGGCGATTCTCCGGAGTTGTGCGCCGAGGAGATCATCTCCGCGCTCGCTGGGCGCGCCTACCGGCGGCCCGTCACGGGTGAAGACGTCGACGAGATCCTCGTGTATTACCGCGAGGGTGTCGATGCCGGGGGATTCGAAGAGGGAATTCGCAGCGCCATTACGGGGATCCTGGCGAGTCCGTTTTTTCTGTATCGGACCGAAACCATCCCTGCCGGTGTCGCCCCCGGCGAGACCTACGCAATCAGCGATCTGGAACTGGCGTCCAAGCTGTCGTTCTTCATCTGGAATTCCATTCCCGACGACCGGCTGCTCGGCCTGGCCGTCGCCGGCGAGCTCAGCGAGCCCGCCGTTCTCGAAGCCGAGGTCGCCCGCATGCTGGACGACCCGCGCGCGGGGACCCTCGGAAGCAACTTCGTTCACCAGTGGCTCGACATGAAGCGGCTCGACGAGGTCGTCCCGGACCGGGACGTGTTCCCGTATGCCTCGGGTGGCGCCGATCCGAGGGACGAGTTCCGGACCGAATTGTCGCTTTTCGCCGACAGCATCTTCTATGAGGATCGCAGCGTCGTCGAACTGATGACGGCGAGTCACACGTTCCTGAACGAACGCACTGCGCTGCATTACGGGATCACCGACGTCAAGGGCGACCGCTTCCGCCGCGTCGAGCTCGAGGACTCCACGCGTTGGGGCCTGCTCGGCAAGGGCGCGGTGCTCATGGCCGCGGCCTACCCGAACCGGACGTCGCCCGTCCTGCGGGGCGCCTTCATCCTGGAGCACCTCCAGGGCGTCCCGCCGGCCACGCCTCCGCCGAACGTCGAGGCCCTCAACGAGAACGACATCGGGACCACCAATGCCTTGACGGTTCGTGAAATGATGGCGCGCCATCGGGCGAGCCCCGCTTGTTTCTCGTGTCACGCGGTGATGGACCCGCTCGGTTTCGCCCTCGAGAACTTCGATGCGACCGGAGCGTGGCGTGATCGCGACCGGTATGCCGGCGAACCCATCGACGCTGTCGGCGAGTTGCCCGACGGCACGCCCATCACCGGTCCGGACGATCTCCGCGAGGCCCTGCTCC
>CAZTTI010000047.1:0-3954 GCA_964615925.1 uncultured Solibacteraceae bacterium | reverse complement strand
CCGCGCGTCTTGGGCCGCCCGGGAGATGGCATCGGCGTCGACCGAACCCGGCACGCCGGAGTCGGTCGACA
This sequence comes from uncultured Solibacteraceae bacterium, assembly GCA_964615925.1. Classification (GTDB taxonomy): domain Bacteria; phylum Acidobacteriota; class Terriglobia; order 20CM-2-55-15; family 20CM-2-55-15; genus JAJEDW01. Next base: position 3,883 of record CAZTTI010000047.1, on the reverse strand, counting down.
TCGCCTTGAAGACCACGTAGGACAGGAACAGCGCGAGTTCGCGTCCGCGCTGCGACCCCGCGGCCAACGTTTCCATGAGAAATTCGCAGATCGGGGCCTGGGCTACGAAAAAGCGATCGAATTCGGCTTCGATCGTCCGCTCCGGCATTTGCGTGACGTCGGCGCAGATCCTTTCGATGGTTTCCCGTTGAACCACAGGTCAGGCCAGTGGGGGCATGTCGAGGGGCCGCCCTTCACGAATTCGGTCTCGGGCCCAGCGAACGGCGCCCTCAAGGGGAGTTCCTTCCGGGGTCGTGAGCGTCCTCTCGACGGCGGAGGCGACGACGGGAAGCGTGCCGATGCTCCCCACCAGGACAACGGGACAGGCGGCGTCGCCCACGAGCCGGACCCCCTGATCGATGAGGCGCCCCAGGTGTCGCCCCGCCGCACGAAGGATCCCGTTGCCGGGTTCGGACGGGAGGCGGTCCACCAGGAGCCGGGCGAGGCTGGCGACACTGGCGACATCGATGGTCTGGCCGGCCCACGCGCGCCCCGCCGAAGCGATGTCATCCAGTCCGAGGTGCCGGGCGACGAGGTGCGGAAAGTCCGACCCGCGCCCGTCTTCGTCGAAAGCCAATGCGGTCCGGACCGCTTCGCGTCCGATCCAGAATCCCCCACCTTCGTCACCGAATTGGTATCCCCACCCGCCACACCGGAACAGGCGGCCATCCGGCCGTCTTCCGATCAGAATGGATCCGGTTCCGGCGGCGACGACGACTCCACTTCGTTCTCCGAGCGCGCCGTGGTATGCGATGTGGGCGTCGGTGCCGATGCCGACGCGGGATTGCGGAGCCAGGGCCGCGAGAGTGTCTCGATAGTGTGCGGCCCCCTCCGTACCACCGGCTCCGGCGAACCCTCCGACGATGACGTCGGGTATCCGGGGGAGGGCGGAAAGTCCCCTGCGGATGGCGTCGGCGGAACGGACGCGGCCGATGGCATTGTAGTTGGAGGGACCCGTTTCCATGCGGGCGAGTTCGTGCCCCTCGGAGTCGACGAGGAGGAAGGCGGTTTTCGACCCGCCACCGTCAATTCCCAGAATCGTGTGCATGCTCGAGCCGGATCGAAAACGAGAAACGCGATCTACCGGGCCCAGCCGGCGGGGCCGCCGGCAGTTCGGAGCTCGGTCTGGAGCCCGGCCAGGACCGCGTTGGCTTCCTGGACTCGGACTTCGGCCGCCGCGATCTCCTCTCGTTTCCCGGTGATCATCGGACCGAGCTGCGCTTCCCGATTATACAGGCTGCTTTCGGTGAGCAGACGGCGATCGAGCGTCTGGAGTTCCTGTTGGGCGAGTTTCAGGCGGTCTTCCGAGCGTCCGATCTCTTCGCGAGCCTCGGCGAAGGCCTGACGCCATTGGGCCTCGGTCCGTCCCCCGACGAGGACGCCCTCGCCGTCCGCTTCGGCTCCAGGCGCCTCGACGCCGCCCGCGCGAAACTCGCCGGTGGGCGCAATCGTCCCGCTGGCCGCGGCCAGCGGCCGGCCGACACGGCCGATATTGTCCGTGGTGAACACGCGTGTCGCGCGGGGCGCGCCTTCGCGCGACGCCTGGATCTCCCGGGCAATCCGGGCGAGTTCCTCCAGCTCCGGGAGGGACTGCGCCGGCGCGGCCGCCGGCAAGAGCGTGGCGACGCTCCCGGCGACGGCGAGAAAAGTCCGGGCGGCTTTGCGAATCGTGTTTCCGGGTCTGTCCACGAGAGCCTACCTCCTCATCCACCTATTCGGCTCAATTATTGGATCGGGACAGGGATGGCGCAATCGTCCACTCGAATTCGGCCACCGGGAGGTCCTTGTGGATCTCCTCCATGAACGTAAGCCAGATCGGGAGGGCGGCCCGGCCACCGGTTTCCCCGCTGCCGAGGTTGATCTTCTCGTCAAAACCGACCCAGACACCCGCGGTCAACTCTGGAGTGAATCCGAGAAACCAGGCGTCGGTATAGTCGTTCGTGGTTCCGGTTTTCCCTCCCGCGGGGCGGTTGAGTGATTGGGCCCGGGTGGCGGTCCCGCTCCGGACGACCTCCCGGAGCAGGTCGACCATGATCCCGGCGGTCTCGAGGTCGATGACATCGCGCGGCCGGGGGAAGTTCTCCTCGAGAACGTCGCCGTCGTAGTCGGTGACGCGGGTGATCAGGTGGGGGTCGACGCGGACGCCGCCATTGGGAAACGTCGAGTATGCCGACGTCATCTCCATCAGCGTAATGTCGGTGGCGCCCAGCGCGATCGGAAGGTATGGCTCGATGGTCGCGGTGATGCCGAATCGCTCGATGAGGGGCAGCAGACGGTCGAACCCGATCTGACGGAGGACCTGTACCGCGGGCACGTTGCGCGAGTCGGCGAGGGCGCGGCGGAGCGTGACCGGTCCACGGAAGGTGTTGTCGTAGTTGGTCGGCGAGTACCCGTTGAAGTTGACCTGCACGTCGTTGATGATCGTCTCCGGCCTCAGGCCGGCTTCGATGGCCGCGGTATACAGGAGGGGTTTGAATCCGGACCCGGTCTGGCGCAGCGCCTGCGTGGCCCGATTGAACTGGCTCCTCTCGAAGCTGTACCCCCCGACCATGGCGCGGACCTCGCCGGTCGCGTGGTCGATCGCCACGAGGGCTCCCTCGACGCGCGGAATCTGGTCGAGAGCCAGGTCGACAGTGGCGGCAGCGGTGTCGACCGACTCGACGAGGAACGTCGCGACGTCTCCGGTTCGGAGGATTTCCGAGATCTCCTGGCGTCCCGTCCACGCGATGTCCCCCGGCGCGATGTTTCCCTGGTAGCTCCCGATCCGGACCCGGGCCGAATCCGGCCCGCTTTCGACGACGATTCCCGGCATCAGGCGTCCCGCCTGGACCGGCTCGTTCCAGCCGGCCAACCGATGCGTCGCCAGATCCTCGACGCCTTCGGTCAGGAGGTTGGTGATCGGCCCCCGCCACCCGTGACGCTTGTCGTAGTCGCCCAATCCCTGCCGCACGGCGGCCTGAGCCGCCCGCTGCGCGGACGAGTCGAGCGTGGTATAGACGCGCATACCCCCCTCGTGGACCGCGTAGGTCCCGTAGGTGCTCTCCAGGTAGCGGCGGATCTGTTCGACGAAATAGGGAGCGAGCCGGTCGGTCCTCTCCGGCGTGTTCAGTTGAATGGGAGTCTGCTTGGCGGTCTCTCCCTCCTCCACACTGATACGGGCCTCGGAGACCATGCGGTCGATGACGTAGTTCCGCCGGGCCAGGGCGCGTTCGGGGTTGCGGACCGGAGAATAATTGGTTGGGCTCCGCGGCAGGGCGGCGAGCAGCGCCGCCTCCTCGACGGTCAGTTGGTCCAGGGTCTTTCCGAAGAAGTACTCGCAGGCGGCCGCGAACCCGTACATCCCGTGCCCGAGATAGATCTGGTTCACGTACAGCGTCAGGATCTCGGCCTTCGAGTAATAGCGCTCGATCTGGATCGAGAGCAAGGCTTCCTGAAGCTTGACCCGCCAGTCCGGCGCATGCGACAGGAAGAGGTTCTCGGCCAGTTGCTGCGTGATCGTTGATCCGCCCTCGACGATGGTTCCGGCCATCATGTTGCGAAACGCCGCGCGGGAAATCCCGGTGAAGTCGAGCCCCCAATGCCGATAGAAGTTCTGGTCTTCCACCGAAACGATGGCCGCGTCGAGGACTTCAGGAATCTGGGCCGGCTCGACGATGATGCGGCGTTCCAGCGCGAACGTGTCGATGATGCGGCCGTCATCGTCATAGACCTCGGTTACGACGTTGGGACGGTAGGCTTCGAGACGTTGGACTTCGGGGAGATCGCTGCTGTAGACGAAGAGGGTGCCGAAGGCCGCGCCGAGCGCGATCGACGTGACCAGCAGCACGACGAAGAGGACCGAACC
>CAZTTI010000046.1:0-8076 GCA_964615925.1 uncultured Solibacteraceae bacterium | reverse complement strand
ACTCGGTTTCAGGATTTTACGGCCGGCTGCGACTGGCGTCAACCAGGCGTGCTCGTACCATCCCGGGGGACCTGGACCAGGCCGGACAGGGTCCGGATCGCGTGGCACGATCGGGGGCGCTCATCCCATGTCCCGCCAGTTGGGGCCGGCCTTCGTGTCCACCACGAGAGGCACGCGCATTTCGGTGACGCCTGACATCCATCCCCGAATGTCTTCGACGATAGGCTCTTCCCCTTCGGGCACCTCGAACAGCAGTTCGTCGTGGACCTGGAGCACCATCCTCGTTTCGACCCTCCTCCGCCGGAACTCCTGGTCGATCCGGATCATCGCCAGCTTGATGATGTCGGCCGCGCTGCCCTGAATGGGCGCGTTGATGGCCATGCGTTCGGCTCCGCTCCGGACCATGCCGTTCCTGGAATTGATCTCGGGGATGGGGCGGATGCGGCCGAACATCGTCTTCGTCGAGCCGGCTTCGCGGGCGTGGGCGAGCGCGTTCTGGATGTACTCCTGGACTCTTGGGTAACGATCGAAGTACCGGTTGATGAAATCCTCCGCCTCTTCGCGGCTGATGCCCAGCGATCGGGCCAGGCCGAACGGGGTCTGGCCGTAGACGATGCCGAAGTTGACGGCCTTGGCGCGGCTGCGTTGCTCGCGCGTCACCTCCTCGGGTGGGATGTCCAGGACCTCGGCCGCCGTGCTCTGATGGATGTCGGCTCCGCTGTTGAAGGCCTCGATCATGCCGGCGTCTTCGGAAATGTGGGCCAGGATGCGGAGTTCGACCTGGGAGTAGTCGGCCGAGAGCATCGTCGTTCCCGGCCGGGCGACGAAGGCCGCGCGGATGTCGCGGCCCAGCGGCGTGCGGATCGGGATGTTCTGGAGATTCGGGTCGTGGGAGGACAGCCGCCCGGTGGCGGCCACCGTCTGGGCGAACGACGTGTGCAGCCGACTCTGCTTGTCGATGAGCTTCGGCAGGGCATCGACATAGGTCGACTTGAACTTGGCACGCTGCCGGTGGTCGAGGACGAGGCGGGGAAGCTCGTAGGTCTCGGCCAGGTTTTCGAGGACTTCGACGGCGGTCGAATATTGTCCCGACTTCTTGAGCTTCCGGGGTGGGGGCAGGTTCAGCTTCTCGAAGAGGATCACGCCGAGTTGTTTCGGCGAGCTGATGTTGAATTCTTCTCCCGCGAGTTCGTAGATCCGGGCGGTCAGGTCTTCCAGCTCGCCCGACATGCGCTCGGACATCGATTCCAGGACGCCCACGTCGAGCCGGATGCCGGTTCGTTCCATCGTCGCGAGGACGGGGACGAGCGGCAGGTCGATGCGCGTGTAGACGTCTTCCAGTTGTTCTTTGACCCGCCCGCGCAAGATGTCGAAGATCCGCAGGGTCCACCACGCGGCGTGTCCGGGGTCTGCGTTCTCGCCGAACAGGTCGGCCACCACTTGGGGCAGGGCATACTTTCCCGAATTCGGGTCGAGCAGGTACGCCATCAACATCACGTCGTCGTACGGCTCGGCCAGTTCGATCTTTTCGCCGCGCAGGGCGAGATCCACGCGCTTGGCGTCGTGGAGGACCTTGTGGACTGCCGGGTCGCGGAACAGGTCCTTCGCGGTTTCAAAAGGCACGTCGACGATGGGGCCGTCTCCCGGCCACAGATGAACGCGCCCGTCGGCGAGGGCCAGCGCGACCGGCACGTCCGGGAGTTCCGGTGGCCGATCTCGAACGACGATCTCCGGCGACTCGACCGGCGCTTCGGCGGATTCGAGCTGGGCTTTGAGCAGCGTGGTGAAGTCCAGCTCGCGCAACAGCGCGATGAGGGCGTCGCGGTCGGGTGGGCGCGCGGCGAGGTCTTCCCAGCGGCATTCGATCGGGACATCCGTGTGGATCGTCACCAGTTGCTTGCTCAGCAGAATCTGGTCGCGAAAGTTCTCGAGCGATTCCCGCTGCCGCTTCGCCGTGATCTCGCCGGCGTGGGCCAGGCATTCCTCGATCGAACCGTATTTCGCGATCAAGCCTTTCGCTCCCTTTTCCCCGATCCCCGGCGCGCCGGGAACATTGTCGGACGAATCGCCCCACAGACCCAACAGGTCCGTGATCTGATCCGGACGGACCCCATAGAGGCTCTGGACTTCCTCGGGTCCGATCAGGAGGTCGTCTTTCGACGTGTTGAGGACGCGGACCGTTCCATCGACCAACTGCATCATGTCCTTGTCGAGCGTGACGATCACCGGGTGGATGCCCGCGCCGGCGGCCCGGACGGCGAGGGTTCCGATGACGTCGTCGGCCTCTTTTCCGGAGAACTCGAGCATGGGGATGCCCATGGCCTCGCAGAACCGCCGAATGTCGGGGATCTGTTCCTCCAGGTCCGGAGGCGTCTTCTCGCGGTTGGCCTTGTATGAAGGGAACTCGACGTGGCGGTGGGTCGGCTCCTTCGACTCGAACACCATCGCGATATAGTCGGGGGGGTACTTCTCGAGCACGCGGTTCAGCATCAGCGCGAAACCATACGTCGCATTGGTCGGCCGCCCCTCGTTGTTGGTGAGACCGCGGATCGCGTAATACGCCCGGAAGACCTGGGACATGGCGTCGACGAGGATGAGGAGTGGGCGGTTGATCATGGCTGAACAGTTCTGTGTGTCGGACGCTACAGTCCGGAGCCGTTTCGGCGTGCGAAGTGCTTCATTCTAATAGGAGTTCCGAAAGGTCCCCGAATTGCCACCATGTGATCGAGATGCGTGAACGAACTCTCCAGGCTCCGATCGAATTCCAGGGCGTTGGACTCCACACCGGCGTGAGCGTGTCGATGACGGTCCGCCCCGCCCCCGAAGCGACCGGCATCGTCTTCCGGCGCGTGGATCTGGACGACTTCGAGATCCATGCCGACGTGACGTCGGTTTCCCGCGTCGCCTATGCGACCACGGTGATGTCGAAAGGCGTGTGGATCTCGACGGTGGAGCACCTCCTGTCGGCCCTCTATGGGATCGGTGTCGACAACGCGTATGTCGATATGGACAACCTCGAGGTTCCCATCCTCGACGGGAGCGCCCGGCCGTTCACCGACGCCATCGCGCGTACCGGCCTGGTCGAACAGGACCGGTCGAGGCAATACCTCCGGGTCACGAAGGAGTTCGTCGTGGAAGAAAACGGCAAGTCGTTGGCGATTTACCCGGCCGACACGTTTCGCATCGAATGCGATATCGATTTTGCCCATCCTTTCATCGGACCCCAGCACCTGGCCCTGGACTGTACCGAAGAGGACTACGCCGCTTCGATCGCTCCCGCGCGGACCTTCGGATTCTACAATGAGGTGGAAGCCCTTCAGAACAACGGGCTGATCCGGGGCGGGTCCCTGGAGAACGCCATCGTCCTGACCGAAACCGGGATGTTGAACGAGGAGCCTCTGAGGTTCAAGGACGAGTTCGTCCGTCACAAGATCCTCGACCTGCTGGGAGACTTCGCGCTGATCCGCCAGCCGGTTCTGGGCCGGCTGGTCGCTCATCGCGCTGGACACGCGCTCCACACGCGCTTCGTCGCGGGCCTGCTCGAGAGCCGCGATCATTGGACGATCGAATCCGGCGCGCGCGTTTCTGTCGTCCAGTCGTCCAGGTAAGGCACGCGCGTCAGCGTCAGCACCTCCACGCGTCCGGCGCCCGAGCGCCGGAGCGCCCTCGCCGCCTCTTCGATCGTCGCGCCCGTCGTGAGGACGTCATCGATCAGGAGAACAGTCCCACGGACCGGGTGGCGGCACTCGAACGCGCCGCGCACGTTCATTTTGCGTTGATACCGGCTGAGCCCCGTCTGGCTTTCGGTGGCGCGGACGCGGCGAAGCAGTCTTCGCTCGACCGGAATCCCCAAGTGTGACGCCAGCAATTCCGCCTGGTTGTACCCCCGGTCCCGCTCGCGCCGGCGGTGGAGCGGCATCGGGATGGCCACGGTTGCGGAAAACTCGTGGGCGGAGAAAGTACGATTCAGCGCACGTCCGAGCGGGCGCGCCAGCGAGACCCGGTCGTTGTACTTGAGTTCGTGGACCAGCCGGCGCACGCCCGAGTCGAGGGTGAGAGCGGAGCGCCCGAAGTCGTACCGCGTCTCTCCCGTCCGGCATCCGCCGCACAGATCGCGAATGCCCGGCGCGGACAGGCCGCACCGGCAACAGAACGGGGGCACGGGGTTTTCGAGCGCCGATTCGCATCTCTCGCAGATCGCGCCCGACGCCCAATGGGTGACTGCTCCCTCGCAGAGGACGCACTGCGCGGGGAAAAACGTATTGAGCAGCGCGTCGAGAACGCGAAACGCGACTTCGCGAGAAGCAGGTCGAGGCATCGTTCGGCTGTCCGGCCAGGGGAGGGCGGACCGACAGTAGCACGCGGCCGTTATCGTGCGTAAGGGAGATTGTGGAGGATGGAAAACGCCCGATAGATCTGCTCGAGAAGCACGACGCGGGCCAGGTCGTGGCTGAACGTGAAGCGCGACAACGACCAGGAGAGATCGGCCCGCTTCCGGACCGCCGGGGAAAGGCCGGCGGGGCCGCCCACGACGAAGACCACGTTCCGGGAGTCCGTGCGCTGGTGCCGTCCCAGGAACGCGGCCAGCTCGGCCGAGGACAGGTGTTTTCCGTCGACGTCGAGCGCGATGACGACCTCGTCAGGGGAGATTCCAGACAGGATGCGTTCGCCTTCGACTCGCGACCGGCGCGTGTCGTCGGCGTCGCGGACCTGCCGCAATTCAGCGACCTCGAAAGACGTGAGCCGTTCGATCCGGCCGACGAGGTCTTTCGAGGCCGCGGCCAGACCTTCGTTTTTCGTCTTTCCGACCCAGACGATGCGGACTTTCACCGGATCGCGCGGCTCAGGCCTCGCGGCCCGCGTTTTCGTGAATCTCGCGCCGGGCGCCGGCCCGCCAGAGCCGCTCGAGGTCGTAGAACTCCCGCGCTCGCTCGGTAAAGACGTGCACGACGAAATCGAGGTAGTCGAGCAGGATCCACTCGCCTTCGGAGTAGCCTTCCACATGGGACGGTCGGCTCCCGGCCTTTCGGAGGGCTTCTTCCACGCCGTCGGCGATGGCCTGGACCTGCCGGACCGACGTTCCCGAACAGATGATGAAATGGTCGGTGAACGAGCAGATCCCGGAAAGGTCCAGGACGACCACGTCACGCGCCTTCTTGTCGAGCGCGGCGTCCAGCGCGATGTCCAGCGGTGCTTTGTCGGTATCTCGCGTAAGCGGCTCCTTCAAACGTAGAGTTGGTTGCGAACGATATAGTCCAGCACCACGGGGGGGACGAGTCCGGCGACCGGCTCCCTGGAGCCGAGGCGTTCCCGGAGAGCGGTCGACGTCACTTCTTCCTGGAGGCCTTCGAGGTAATACACCCGAGGTGTGGTGGACAGCGGGGTCGAGGGGCGCGATCGAACGCGCTCGACCGGTCCGAGATCGTTGCGTAACCCGAACCCGGGGCGGTTGACGACTGCGAAACTGGACCCGCCGAGCAGCCTCTTATAGTCCTTCCACTGGTCGATGTCCGCGTAGAGATCGGTTCCCGTAATGAAGAGCAGCGCGGAATCGGGATAGAGCTTGCGCATCAGGTCGAGGGTGTCCACCGTATAGCGAGACTCGAGACAGTCCACCTCGATGGAAGAGACGCGGAACCTTTCGTAGGGTTCGACCGCGAGCGCGACCATCGCGAATCGATGGAACGCGGACGTGATCGATGAGCGGGTCTTGTGCGGAGGTACAAACGCCGGAACGAAGTGAACCTCATCGATGTCGAACGCTTTGGCAACGGTCTCGGCGGCACGAATATGGCCGTTGTGGATGGGATCAAACGTTCCGCCCAATATCGCGATCTTCACGGATTCCGCGAAGCCGCTTGCCCGGAGACCGCCCCGCCCGGGGGGCCAGGATTACGCATCGTTCGTGTTCCGGGGATGTTCCGAAGGTTCGGTACGTGGCCCGGGGGATCGGCCGGAGCCGACGGGCGCGACGGCGGTGGTTCGAGCTGTGCGGAGTTTGTTGACGATCAAGTGTTTCAAATCATCCAGTCCCGATCCGGTAACCGAAGAAATTTTAGCGAAGTTCGACTTTTCCTGTCCACACCAATGCGCAACGTGTCGAAGCTTCTCCTCGTCGACGGCGTCGATTTTCGTGGCGACGACGATCGCCGGCCGTCTCGCCAATCCGGCGTCGTGGGCGGCGAGTTCCGAGCGCAGGATGCGGATCTGGTCGACGGGATCGTCCGGATTTCCCACCGAGACGTCCACGAGGATCAGGAGCAGGCGTGTCCGTTCGATGTGACGGAGGAACCGGAGTCCGAGGCCGTGGCCCTCGTGCGCCCCCTCGATCAGTCCGGGAATGTCGGCCATGACGAAGCTCACGTCGACGCTGATCTCAACCACGCCGAGGCTGGGTTCGAGCGTCGTGAACGGGTAGTCGGCCACCTTTGGATGGGCGGCGGAGATCGCGGAGATCAACGTCGACTTTCCGGCATTGGGAAAGCCGACCAATCCGACGTCGGCGAGCAGCTTGAGTTCGAGCCGCAACGTGCGGCGTTCGCCGGACTCGCCGTCCTGGGCCTTTCGGGGCGCGCGGTTGACCGATGACGCGAAGTGGGCATTGCCGTGCCCGCCGCGCCCTCCACGGGCGGCGAGCCATCGCTCGCCGGGTTGCTCGAAGTCGCGCAGCAGCGCTCCGTTTTCGTCGTCGTAGACGAGGGTTCCGGCCGGCACCGGAATGACGAGGTCTTCGGCGCTTTTCCCGTGCTTGTTGCTTCCCTGGCCGTGCTGGCCGCGATCGGCGCGGAAGATATGGTTGTACCGGAAGCGGACCAGAGTGTTGTCGTGGGGATTGGAAACCAGGTAGACGTCGCCGCCCTTGCCGCCGTCTCCACCGCTCGGTCCACCCCGGGGAACGAACTTCTCGCGCCGGAACGCGATCGATCCGTGCCCGCCGCCGCCGGCTTCCACTGTGATCGTGGCCTCGTCGATGAACATCGGCTCGGGGACCAAATAGAAAGAGCCAGACCCGGAGGTCTGGCTCTTTGTGAAAAAGGATCGAACTCTAGCTGGCAGCGTTCGCGGCGTCGACGCTGATGTAACGGCCGTGGCGCCCGCGGTCGCGGAACTCGACGACGCCGCTCACCTTGGCGAACAGCGTGTCGTCCTTGCCGATGCCGACGTTCTCACCGGGCTTGAAACGAGTGCCGCGCTGGCGGACGAGGATGGATCCGCCGGTGACGAACTGCCCGGCGAACCGCTTCACTCCGAGGCGCTGCGCATTGCTGTCGCGGCCGTTTCGGGAACTTCCGACGCCTTTCTTGTGAGCCATGGCGGTTAACTCCTAGAGCGCGATCTCGTCGACCAGCAACTCGGTGAAGTCCTGCCGGTGGCCGACGGTGCGGCGATACTGCTTCTTGCGCTTCTTCTTGAAGACGATGGTCTTCTTGCCGCGGTCCTGGGCCAGCACCGTCGCCTTGACGCTGGCCTTGGACACCAACGGGGCACCGAGCGTCACGGTCTCGCCGTCGACCACCATCAGGACCTGGTCGATCTCGACCTGGGAGCCGACGTCACCGGGCAGCTTCTCGACTCGAATTTTCGTTCCGGGCTCGACGCGATGCTGCTTCCCGCCGGAGCGGACCACTGCGTACATGCCTCTATCCTCCACAAAAGACAAACCCGAATTGTACCGAGATGCGCCAAGGGGTGTCAATCGGCGTACCAGCGTTGCCTCCTTCTGCACTGACCCTTGCCGAGGCTAGGACGCGGCGTCTGCCGTTTCAACGGTTTGGAGACCTTCGAAGAAGTCGACGACACCGGATTCGAGGGAATATTCCGCTCCGACCACCAGCAGACCGTCGTCGCGTTCGAGGTCTTCCAGGACTCTCGAGCCGTGCCGGAGCGTGTTGACCGAGACGCGGACGTTCGCGCGGACGGCCTCGCGCGCAAGGGCGTCGAAGTCGTTCCGCAAGTCCGTCGCGAGGAGGCTTTCGACCGAAGGCCGAATGCGGTCGACGATCGAACCCAGGTTCGGAGATTGTTTTTCCCGGGGTTGTTGGAGTTCCTCGAGCGTGGCCTGGACCGCACCGCAAT
>CAZTTI010000045.1:0-4387 GCA_964615925.1 uncultured Solibacteraceae bacterium | reverse complement strand
CGTGTTCTTCAACGATCTGGGCAACCCGGCCCCGGACCTGCACCTGGGCGTGAACTCGGGCTCGCACGCCGAGCAGACCGCCGGCGTGATGGTCGGTTTCGAGAAGGTGTGCCTCGGGCACCGGCCCGGCCTGGTCCTCGTCGTCGGCGACGTCAACTCGACGCTCGCCGCGACGATCGTGGCCGCGAAGCTGGGGATCCCGATCGCGCACGTCGAGGCCGGGCTGCGCAGCTTCGACCGGACCATGCCGGAGGAAATCAACCGCGTGATGACCGACAGCGTGTCGGACCTGCTGTTCACGACGAGCCGGGACGCGGACGAGAACCTTTGCCGGGAAGGCATCGCGCCGGAGAAGATCCACTTCGTCGGCAACGTGATGATCGATACGCTCGTCCGGCATGTCGATCGTGCGCGGGGTCTCGATGTCTCCGCCCGGCTCGGGCTCGAGCCGGGCAACTACGCGCTCGTGACGCTGCACCGGCCGTCGAACGTGGACGACGCTGATGTTTTGGAGAGGCTCGCCGCGGTCCTCCGCGAGCTGTCGGAGTCGCTTCCGGTCGTGTTCCCGATCCACCCGCGGACGGCGAAGAAAATCGACGAGTTCGCGATCGACATGGGCCGCGTCCAGCGGATCGACCCCGTCGGGTACCTCGAGTTCCTCCACCTGACCTCCGGCGCGCGCGTCGTCCTGACCGATTCCGGCGGGCTCCAGGAAGAAACGACGATCCTGGGCGTCCCCTGCCTGACGCTGCGCGAGAACACCGAGCGGCCGGTGACGGTGACCAGGGGAACGAACACGTTGGTGGGATCGGATCCGGTTCGGATTCGCCGCGCGCTCGGCCGCGCGCTCTCCGGAGAGGCCCGGCCGCGCGGCGTGCCCGAGCTCTGGGACGGCCGCGCCGCCGACCGAATCGTCCATGTGATCAGGGAGTGCTTCGGCTTGGAGGAGACCTCCGTGGAGGCGGCGCGGGCATGACGCTCCTCCTGTTGGCGGCGCTCTTCTCGCTGGGAGTCGCCGCCACGACGACCATGCTGGCCGTTCCCGTCGTCACCCGGGTGGCGATGGCTTTCCGGGCGGTGGACTACCCCGGCGGCCGGCGCGAGCAGGGCCAGGCCATTCCCCGAATGGGCGGTATCGCGATCGGGGCCGGCATCGTCGCCGGCGCCGGGCTTCCGGGCATGTGGTACCTCAGCCGGCGCGGGGACGGCATCACCGACCTCGAGCTGGCGGCCCTGGTTCTCGGGACCGCGCTGATCTTCCTCGTTGGGCTCGGCGACGATCTCATCGGGTTCACGCCGCTCCAGCGGTTTGCCTGCCAGGTGCTGGCGGCCGTCGGCGTCGTCTATGCCGGTTGGTCGTTCGACCAGGCCTTCATCCCCCTGGCCGGGGAAGTGAGCCTCGGAGTCTTGGGTCCCGTGGTGACCGTTCTCTGGATCGTGGGCGTGACCAACGCCATCAACCTGCTGGACGGCCTGGACGGCCTGGCGGGCGGCGTGGCCGCCATCATCGCCGGGAGCATCCTGGCGGTGGCCTGGATCCACGGCAACGTTCTCACGGTCGTCCTGATGGCGTCCGTTGTCGGCGCCTCGATCGGGTTCCTCCGCCACAACTGGGCGCCGGCGAAGATCTACATGGGCGACTGCGGATCGCTGACGCTGGGCTTCCTGCTCGCGGTGATGTCGGTCCACGGGTCGATGAAGAGCGCGGCCGCGGTGGCGATCCTGGTCCCGATCCTCGCGCTGGGCCTCCCGGTGATGGACACGCTCCTCGTGATGGCCGTCCGCTTCGTCGAGCAACCCCAAGGAAGCTTCGTCCGCCGTTTCGCCCGCATGTTCCAGGCCGACCGGAAGCACATCCACCACATCCTCTCCCAGGCGGCGCCGGAGCGGTCGCGCATCGTCGTCTGGATCTATGCCGTGGTGTTCGGCTTCTGCGCGATGGCGCTGGCCGTGTCTGTCAGTCGGAGCGCGACGCTGGGGCTGTCGCTGGTGGCCGTGGAGCTGGGCGTCGTGTTCCTGCTCCGGCGGATGGGCATCCGGAAAGCGGCCCGCGAGCTGGCACGATCCCAGCGGATCGAGGTTCGCGAGCAGTTTTTTTTGTTGCCAGCGGCCGGGGTCGATCAGACGGCCAGACCGGAGCGATTCCCCGAGCCCCACGTTCGAAAAGTACTCTGAGTCGGCGACGAGCGTGATGAAGTTCGAGTATCCGAGTGTGGACTACGCGTACCACAGTTATCAGCGATTCGGCGCAACCCAGAATCACCGGTATCTCTGGCCAGCCGTGATCCGCGAGCTGGAGCGGAAGCGCTTCTCGGGAGGATCCCTCCTGGACGCCGGGTGCGGAAGCGGCGCGTTCACGGAACTTCTGCGTCAGACGTTCAACACTTCGGCATCGGGATGTGATCTGTCCGAATCGGGAATTCGCCTCGCCCGAGCCAACGCTCCAGAGTGTCGATTTGAACAGCTATCGATGTACGAGGACCTTGCCGAGGCGTTTTCCGCCACGTTCGACGTCGTCGTTTCCGTTGAAGTGGTCGAACACCTGTACGACCCGGGCGCATTTGTCGAACGCCTTCGCGCTGCGACGAGGAGCAACGGATTACTCGTACTGACCACTCCCTACCACGGCTATCTGAAAAACCTGGCCCTCGCCCTGAGCAACCGCTGCGATTCTCACTACAATTCGCTTTCGACGGGTGGACACATCAAATTCTGGTCGCGACGAACGATCACGAAACTACTCGAAGCGGGAGGTTTCAGCGTCGTCCGCGTGTCCGGGGTCGGTCGTCTGCCGTTCTTGTGGAAATCCATGGTCGTGGTCGCCCGGCCGGTGTGAAAGGGCGACAACACGTATTCGAATCGGGTTCGGTCACTTCGTGATCAAAAAGCAATCATGAGCAAGGCCGCTTCGGCCCGGACGACGGGCGTGTTGCGTCAGGTGGATCTCGTCCGTCTCGGCGCGAGACGCGTTCCCGTGGATTCGGAGTACCGGCCCCAGATGCTGGCGGACGTCTCGGTCTGGGTCGAGAAGGCGGGCATGGGGTTCGCGCTGGGCACGACCGCGCGGGAATACACCGGCATCTCTTCGCGGGAGGAGTTGGCCGTGACGCTTGCCGGCCGGGTGGGCAACGCGCGCGTGGCGCCGAACCCGCCGCTGTGGCCGCTCTTGGGAATTCTTCTCCTGGGCTGGCGCGAATCGCTCGACCTGAACCGGTTGCAGAAGAAGGCGTCGGAACGCGACAACCTGGCCGACGTCGAACGCGGCCTGGCCATCATCGCGCATCTGTTTCCCGAACTGGCCTTTTGGCTGGCCGGCGTGAAACTGAATCTCCCCCGCTGGGAGCAGCGCCTGGCCGTTCCGGTGGCCGCCCGGCGGTTGACGGCCTTCGACCTGCCCGACTGACTTCACTGTGAACGTGCACTGGAACTTCACCGGCTCCACGAGGCGCGGCCGCTCCCACTTCAGGAACAGCCTGCCGAATCAGGACGCCATCGCGCATCATGTCTCCGTTGACGGGCGAACGGCAATCGTCGCCGTCGCCGACGGGCACGGCAGCGAGGTGCATTTCCGGAGCGATGTCGGTTCGAAGCTGGCCGTGGGGGCGGCGGTTCGCGTTCTGGAGCGGTTCGCCGGCCGCGACGCGGCGGACCCCGGTGTCCTCGCGAACGAGCTCGTCGGCTGCTGGCGCGAAAGCGTGCAGACGCACTGGAACGCGCATCCGCTCACCGCGGACGACGACCGGCGCCTCGTGGCCGGCACCGGGTGGTCCGGACGCGCGGCCGTCCGCGACCATCCGACCCTGGCGTACGGTTCGACGGTGGTGGCCGTTGCCGCCACGCCCGGCCGGATCGTGTGCCTGCAAATCGGAGATGGCCAGGTCCTCCTCGTCGACGCCGACGGACGGACGCGGCCCGGTGTCGGGCCCGACCGGCGGATGCGCCGCGGCCGGACGGCATCGCTCGGCCACGCGGATCCGGAGTCGTTCGTCCGGATCGGCGCCCATCCCCGGCATCGGGGACACCCGGTACTCGTTCTCGCGGCGACCGACGGCCACTGCGAGTCGTATCCGAAAGAGAGCGACTTCGTCGAATCGGGGAAGGCATGGCTCGATGCGGCGCGCACCGAAGATCCCGAAGGCTTCGCCGGCCGCGTGGACCGGTTTCTCGACGAGGCGCACCACAGGGGATCGCCCGACGACATCACGCTCGGTTTCCTCGTGGACCGCGAAGGCCTCCGAACCCAAGCCGCCGCACCCAACGAGGCCGTCACCGTGCGCCGCGGCACGTGGGAAGCGCTGCGGCGCCGGGCCGGCTTCCCGTCTCCATGATCGTCGAAACCGTGAAGCCTGTTCGTCAGCCCCTTGCTGCCCACCGGTACTCGGTCTAT
>CAZTTI010000044.1:0-3578 GCA_964615925.1 uncultured Solibacteraceae bacterium | reverse complement strand
TCCGCCGGGCGCTCGCGTGGTGGCTCCCCGCCGCTGTGGCGGGAGCTTCCCTCGTCTGGGCCGCGATGATCGCTCTCGGCGTGGGTCCGGAGGTCTACCGGAGCATGTTCTCCCAGTTCGGAATGGCCTCGCTGGAGATCGAAGAAGCCCGGGAGGCGTTGGGGCTCGTCATCATCGCGGTCTGGATGGTGGCGTTGTCCGTCATCCAATTTCTACGGCGGCCTTGAAAGGATCGAACTGCCAAATCACTCCCGGTGTCCAGTAAAAGCAGAGTACTCTCCGAGGAGTGTCCGGGAGAATGAATCCATCGGCGTTGTGGCGTGTGATTGTTGGAATTGCGTTGCTCCTGTGCGTGAATGACGCAACTGCGGCAACGTTCCGGCAGGACACGGGACTGACGACGCGCAACCCGCTCGACGAGATC
Organism: uncultured Solibacteraceae bacterium; assembly: GCA_964615925.1. GTDB lineage: Bacteria > Acidobacteriota > Terriglobia > 20CM-2-55-15 > 20CM-2-55-15 > JAJEDW01. Next base: position 3,154 of record CAZTTI010000044.1, on the reverse strand, counting down.
AAGGACGAACTGGTTCGTGTCCTTTCGGAAGCGAATGTCCCGTTCACCGCCGATCAGGACGATTCGATCACACTCGTTCTCGAAGAGTCCCGCCGGGCTTCCGAGCAGTTGTTCGGCGACGTCATGGACTTCCGTTCCGGTCCGCCCCAGGGCGAGGCGCTCGACCGTGCGCGCGCCGGCATCGAGTGGATGAACGAGGATTTCAGCCGGCGCGTGCGGCAGTATCTCGATCCCGGACAGCTCGAGGCTTGGGATGCTTCCGTGGAAGAGCGGGCGAGCGGGGACGAGAGCGCGTCGACCGCCGGGACCAGCCAGCAGGTCCAGCAGATCCGGGTCAATAACAACAACGCGTTTACGGCCGAGAACTCCGGGGGAGGAAGCTTCGGGTCTTCCAGCGGCGGGGGCGTTTCGGCTCAGGTGATCCAGCGAGGGGGCACGGCGGGTTGGCATGCTAACGCGCAATTCCAAATCGAGGACGAGGCTCTCAACGCCCGGAATCCGTTCGCGGCGAACAAACCCCCGTTCCAGCGGCGAAACGTCAACGTTGGGGGGAATGGCCCGTTGATTCCGAACCGGATGACGATCAGCGGGAGCTTCTACCACAGCCGGCAGGACAACCCCAATACCGTCAACGCACAGACGCCGTCCGGGCTTGTCCAGCTCGGGTTCACGCAACAGCAGGAGAACAAGGGGGGCGGAGTCAACGGGATTTACCAGCTCACCGACGATCAGTCGCTCCATTTCAGCGTGAGCGAGGGCCGGGCGCTTTACCTCAACCAGGGAATTGGAGGCACGAGCCTGCCCGAAAACGCGATCGACTATCACCTGTCCGACGGAGGGTTCAGCATCCGCCACTTCTGGGTCCATTCCAGTCGGCTGGTCCAGGACATCTCCTTCAACTCGTCGGACTATACGCAGGAATCGGAGCCGCGAAACGTCGGTGTCTCCATCAATGTGCTGGGAGCGTTCAGCGGCGGGGGTGGCCAGAACCGCGCGCGGAGCGACAACGGAACCGAGCAGCTGAGCGCCCTTTGGATTTATACGGGCGAACGCTTTACGGTCCGGACCGGCGGAAACCTGTATCGCCCCTCGTCGTTCGAGACATCGACGGACAATTACCTGGGCACGTTCACGTTTCCGAACCTCGACGCCTACCTCGAGGACCGGCCCACGTTGTTTACGGTCACGCGCGGCAATCCGGAACTCCGATACGCTCAGACGCATTGGGGGACGTACTTCCAGAACGAGCAGCGCGTGTCCAACCGGTTCACGCTGTTCTACGGTCTACGCTACGAGCGGCAGACGAACCTCGACGACGGGAACAACATCGATCCCAGGTTCGGGCTGGCTTATGCCCTCACCAACTCCACCGTCGTCCGTGCCGGGGTCGGCGTTTTCCACTCGGCCGTGGACGACGGGGTCGAAGCCCGGCTCCTGCGGGAGGACGGCGAGCGGCAATACGAGATCGTGATCCAGAACCCGTCATACCCGGATCCGTTCCTGTCCGGGGACGCGACCGTTCAGTACCCGAGGTCCCGGCGCATTCGCAGCGACAACCTCGTTTCGCCCTATTCGGTGAACAGCTCGGTCCAGCTCGAGTGGAGCCTGCCGGCGAACCTCTTCGTCGCGACCTCGTTCGATTACCAGCGGGGTTACAACGTGCTGCGCAGCCGGAACCTGAACGCGCCGCGTCCGGGGGGAACTTCGCGGCCCGAACCGACGGAGGGGAACGTCTGGTTGCTCGAGTCGAGCGGGGCCTGGCGGGCACGGGCCTTCCGGGTGTCGATGCGGCAACGATTCACGATCTTCAGCGTGAACGCGAACTACCGCTACGAAGTCGACCAGACGGACTCGGTGGGTGTCTTTACCGCGCCGGCCAACAACTACGATCTCCACGCCGATTGGGCCCGGGTGGGCCGCCACCAGTTCTCGAGCAGCATCAACTCGAGGTTGCCGCTGGACCTGTATCTGACGACGAACCTTTCCTGGTCCAGCGGGAACACGTATTCGATTACCACCGGCTTCGACGACAACGGCGACGGCGTGTTCAACGACCGTCCGCCGGAGGAACTCCGGAACGGCCATCGGGGTCCGTACCGGCACAACCTGAGCTTCAACATCTCGAAGGCGTTCCCGATCGGGTCAGACGGTATGAACGTCAATGTGTTTGCCAACATGGACAATGCGTTCAACAGATTGAACCTGAACACGCCGATCAGCAACCTGTCGTCGTCGCGGTTCGGGGAGTACGTCAGCGCGTCGAATCCGCGAAGCATTCGCGCGGGAATCCGATTCAGCTTCTGAAAAAATCGGAGTCCGGATCGAATAGACTCGATCGACGCTTCTGCTTGGTGATAGCGTCACCCGAAATGAGTATGGCGAACCGCATCGGGCTTGCCGGACTGGTCCTCGTCCTCCTGGCACCGGTCCGCGCATGGCCGCAGTCGCCGTTTCCACCGAGCGCGCTGTCTCCGGAGAACCTGGCGGCTCCGCGTCGGGATCCTCCTTTTGACCTCACCGGCACCTGGCTGAACGACCTTTTGCGGCCCGGGTCCTGGCGCTTCGTTCCCGAAAATTTCACGCTGACGCCCCAAGCCCAGGCCCATTACGACGCCGGACAGGCAGCACTGGCGGAAGGTAAGTTGTATCGCGACGATATCGGGCAGTGCTGGCCGGCGGGAATGCCGTTGATCATGACCCGCGTCTGGCCGATCGACATGATCCAGTTGCCGACAGCGATCTACATGGTCAGCCACTTCATGAACAGTTTGCGGGTGATCTATCTGGACGGCCGCGAGCACACCGATCCCGACCTCGTTGTGCCGAGTTTCAACGGCGAGTCGATCGGACGATGGGAGGAAGACACGCTTGTGGTCGACACGCGCTACTTTCCAGGGCACCACCACTGGATGGATCAGGGCGGGGCGTCGATCCCCGCGAGTGACGAATTGCACATCGTCGAACGTTTTCGGCTGATCGACGGCGGGAACGTCCTCGAAATCGAGTACACGATGACGGATCCCAAGAGCTGGGCCGGGGAATGGAATGTGACGAAGTGGTTCGACCGCGTCAACGACATCGACATCGGCGAGGTTGAATGTCTTCCCGACTTGAACGACTACATGCGCAGCACGAGGTCCGATGCCCAAGTCCG
>CAZTTI010000043.1:0-12301 GCA_964615925.1 uncultured Solibacteraceae bacterium | reverse complement strand
CGTTCGAGATGCCGCTGGCCGAGGGGCTCGCCTACGAGAAGGAGCGATTCCTGGACGCCTTCGCGTCCGAGGACGGGCGCGAGGGCGTCGCGGCCTTCGTCGAGAAGCGCAAGCCGAACTTCGGGGGGCGCTAGGCGCGATGCCGCGAGGGCGTCCGCGGTGCCGCGCGAGCGCCACCACCCGCGCCCCCGTGCGTCTCGCCCCGGGTCGCGCTACGATGCCCCGTCCGATCACCCGCGCGGAGGCACGGATGCGTCGGTCCACCCCCAGTCCGGCGATCTCGCTCCCGATGGTCTTCGCCGAAAAACAACCGGGAGGAGCCGGCTCGGCGACAGTCGACGTGATATACGACCCGCCGGTTTCCGTGCCGCCGCAATATTCGATCACGGGCTTTCCACCGGCGCGATCCATGAGCCACGCCATGTCGTCCGGGTTGGAGGCCTCCCCGGTCGATCCGAAAGCCCGGATGCGGGTCCAATCCAATCCGTCCATGCACCCCGAAGCCCGCCACGCCCTCACGAGGCTCGGGACGATGCCGAGTTGGGTCACCTCGGCGTCGGCGACAAAGCGTCCGAACTCCCGCGATTGAGGAGCGCCCTCGAAAAGCGCCATGGTGGCCCGGTTGACGAGCGTCGCGAAGATCAGCCACGGTCCCATCATCCATCCGATGTTCGTCGGCCATGCCATGATGTCGCCGGGTTGGAGATCCAGGTGGACGTGGCCGTCGAGCGCGCTGCGGATCGGCGTGGAATGATTCCAGGGGATCGCTTTGGGCCGCCCCGTCGTCCCGGAGGAGAACAGGATGTTGATGGCGTCGTCCGGAGCCCGGGTGGCATTGTCGAAAGCGGCGTCGGGAGACAGGAACACATCGAACGCGGCGTCCTGATCGCGGAGCCCGACGGGCGACTCCCGATCCGTCCGGCAGACGATGAGGGGGAGATCCGTGGCCTCGGCCACCCGGCCGTAGAGTGGGAGCCGCTTTCCTCCGTGCGGGATGACGTCCTGGGTCACCACGGCGCGAGCGCCGGCGATTCCCAGCCGGAGGGCAATTTCATCAGGCGCAAAGCTGTCGGCGATGGACACGACCACCATCCCCGCGCGGACGATTCCGAGATAGGCCGCGACGCATTCCGGCGTCATCGGCATATCGATCGCAACCGCGTCGCCCGCTCCGAGCCCCATCGCGGCGAGACCGTTCGCGAACCGGGCCGAGAGCGCGTCGAGGTCCCCGACGGTCAGGGTCCGGTTCGCGGTCTCGCCTTCGCGACGCGCAATGACGGCAGGCGTTTCCTTCGGCGCCTGGAACACGCTGTCGGAAATGTTGATCCGGGCTTCGGGAAACCATACCGGATGTTCGACGCCCCCAGACAAGTCGAGGATTCGCGCGTGAGGCCGGCGAAAGCGGATCCCGAGTTTCTCGAAAGCTTGGGCGAGAAACGCCTCGGTGTCCGTCACGCTGAACGCGTGAAGTTCGTCATAAGCCTCAAAGCCGAGTTCCCCGATCCAGCGGCCGACGTTCGACCCCGTCACGAGTCGACCCATTGCCGGATGCGGTCGACGCCCTCCATGGTGGGCGCGCAATAGTTCCTGAGGAACGCTTCGTCGAGGTCCTGCCCGATGGGCACGGCGCGGGCCGCGGCCAGCGCGCGAGCCCCGTCGAAGTCGACGTAGGCGATCCGGAACGTCAATTCGCCGGAAGGCCGTCCGAAGGAACTTCCGGGAAGCGTGGCCACGCCGGTTTCGTCGAGCAGCCGCCCGCACAGTTCGTTGCTCGAGCGTATGCCCCGCACGCTCAGGCGCTCCCGGACCGGGCCGAAGTCGGGAAACAGATAGAATCCACCCTGAGGAGGCTCAAGCGAAGCGCCGCACTCTTTGAGCATCACCGCGACATGCCGCCCGAGGGCACGCAAGATACGGCGAGAGTGCTGGAGATAGCTCTCGATCTCGCTCCCGCCCTGAAACGCGCGAACGGCGGCATATTGGATCGGCGCGCTCGTCGACGTGAAGGTCTCGCTGGCGACGTTGGCCATCGCGTCAAGGAGCCATCGGAGCCCAGGGGGAAATGTGAAGCAGCCCAGCCGCCAGCCGCCGGCGCCGCACCACTTGCTCAGCCCACCGCTCACGATGGTGCCTTCCGGGTAGAACCGGGCAATCGACATGTGCATCCCTTCGTGGTGCAATTCGCCATAGATCTCGTCGGAAAGCAGGACCACGCCGTATTCGCGCGCCACCGAAGCAATCGCTTCGAGTTCGGGAGACGTGTAGGTGCCTCCCGTGGGATTCGAGGGATAGTTCAGGATGACGATGCGGGGCCGCGTCTTGTCCTCGGTACAGATCCGTTTCAGTTCCTCGGAAGTCAGACGCCAGCCGTTCTCGGGAAACGTGTCGAGCCAGCGGACGTGCCGTCCGATGATGTGGGCCTGCGGAGCGTACGACACCCAGCTCGGTGTCGGAATCACGAGGTCGCCGTAATACACGAGCTGAAGCAGGAACATGAGCTCTTTGGAGCCGGGGCCGATGAGGACATCCTCGCCCGTCCGCTCGGTCGCGAAGTGGCGCCGCTGATACGCGGCGATCGCGTCGCGAAGCTCACCGAGGCCCTTGACCGCGAGATAATCCTTCTGGAAGGCATTCGCCCGCAGCGCTTCGACCACGGGCTCCGGAACGGGGAACGGAGATTGACCGAGTCCCAACTTGAAGACCGAACGCCCCTGTTTCCGAAGCGCGTTCGACCGCTCGTTGATCTCGAGCGTGGCCGAAGGATGGAGGCCACGGACGTTCAGGTTCAGGTGTACGGGAAGGTCGAGGTTGGTCATCGGGACGATTATGGGCCCGATGAGTCCAGCGGTGAAGCATCATGTTCCCGATCTTCCTGAAGCAAGAAATCGCCATGAACGTTGAGGACATCGCGCTCGACCGCATTCGGCAGACTTGTCTCGCGCTTCCCGGAACCAGTGAAACCGGTTCCTGGGGACATCCGAACTTTCGTGCCGGGAAACGCACGTTCGTCACGTTTGAATGGATCTCGGGACTGGCCTCGATCGCTTTCCGGCTGCCGGAGGAAGATATTCAACGCTTGCTCCACAAGAAGCGCTTCTTCACGACTCCGTACGGCCGCGGGAAGTGGGTCAGTACATGGGCGGACGGGAAGCTCGACTGGAACTTGATCGAAGATCTCGTCGAGCGAAGCTACCGGACCGTGGCGCTCAAACGCATGATCCGCGCGCTCGACGAGCGCGGAATTCACAACTAGCGGCCGATCCGGTACAACGCGCTGTCGCTCCGGAGGAACAAGGTCCCATCGTCCACCGCCATCGATGCGAGAGTCGCTCCATCCACCCGATTCGTGCCCACGACGTCGAACGCCGTTCCGGGCTCGATGACGCTCGTCAATCCCTCCTCGCTCTGGAAGTAGACATACCTTCCGGCGAGCAGCGGCGACGCGGAATAGTTCCCCGCGATGCGGCCTCGCCAATGTTCTTCGCCGGTCCGCGCGTCGAGGCGGCTGACCACTCCGACGTCGCTGACCGTATAGAGATCGTCACCAACAAGGATCGGGGACGCGGTGAGCGGCACCGACCGGCCGCGGCTCCATTCGACGTGGGTTTCGGTCACGTTACCCATTCCGTCCGGACGGATGGCCAGGAGGACGGGCTGGTTGAACCCCGTCACGACGAAGACGAGACCGTGGCCGAACACCGGGCGCGGAACGGTCGAGAATCCATCGTCCGGGTATTCGACCCGCCAGATCTCCTCACCCGTTTCCGGGTCGAGCGCGACGGTCTGGAACGCGCCAACGCTGATCAACTGCTCGCGACGGTCGACTTCGATCACAAGAGGCGTCGAATAGGCCTGGCTGAAGGGTTCCCGCCGGTGGGTCTGCCATCGCGTGTCCCCGGTCTCCGCGTCCAGGGCGATGACGAACGAACGGTCGTACCCGTCGCAGCTGAAGATGAGGAGTCCGTCGTGGAGGACGGGCGATCCGCCGTTCCCGTGCTGGGAGACGTAGGCGAAGCGCTTCCTCCAGACCACCTCGCCCGAGGTGGTCAGGGCGGCCGTACCCGACGCTCCGAAATGGACGTACACGCGATCACCGGCCACAACCGGCGTCGGCGACGCGTGGCTGTTCTTCAGGTTCAGCAGCCGCGATTCGTCCAGACCGAACACCTCAGCGTCAACGAGGCGGTCGCCGTTCTCCGAATCGAAGGCAAGGACGCGAAGCGACACCCGATCGTTGTCGTTGACGGCCGTCGTCAGCCAGACGCGACCTCCGGAGACGACGGGCGACGACCAGCCGCGGCCGGGAACGGGGGCCTTCCACTGGACGTTCTGCCCTTCGCCCCACTCGAGCGCGATCGGCTGCTCGGCATGGCCCTGGCCGGTGGGCCCGCGAAACTGGGGCCAGTCGAAAGCGCCGGCGATGAGCAGGACGAGGGGAATGGTGCGGAAAAACGTCACCCGGATATTGTACGTTTCAGAACCGGATCGAATCGACCATCGCCTGGAACACGGGGGAGACGTCTCCAACCGCCCCTTCCGGCGCCACGAAGACGGCGTAGAAGAGACCCTGGGGCCGTTCGACTGTAACGATGATGTTCCGCTCCGCACCGCCGTAGGGAGACGCGCCCGCCGCTTCCACCAGGAGACCGGGCTGGCCGCCAATCTGGATCCGGCGCGGACCTGCCCGCGGTTCCATTGCCGGGTTCACGCTCTGGAGTTCGGCGAGCAACGCCGCTGTGTCGTTTTCGAGAACGCCGGTGCCCGGCGCGTAACCGATTGCCGTGCCATATCCGAGAGCGATCCGGCCCGGGCGGTACTCCACCAGTCCGTTTTCGGGAGCGATCGTGACGGAGGCCGAATCCCGGTCCCCGTACACCTGCCACTCCCCGGGATACGCCATACGGAATCCCGCGTGCTGGAGCGTGCGCCTCTCGCTCGACGGTGCCGAAGGTGCGGACGCGGTTCGGGTGGGCCCGGCCGTCTCGGGAGGATCGGGCAACTCGGCGACGAGCGTCTTCGCGTTCGGTAAACGTCCCGTCGACCGGCCGTATTCCCCGGCCGGGAAGGTCTGGACTTCCGCGCGGACCGCCTCGATGCGGTTCCCCGGATTCGGGTGGGACGACAGGAACTCCGGGGGGCGGGCGCCGCCCTCGTCCTCGAGCTGCTGGAAGAACACGGCCATCTCGACGGGGTCGTATCCCGCAGCGGCCATCAGGCGGGCACCGAGCGCGTCGGCTTCGGTCTCCGCGCTCCGGGAATATCGGAGAAGCAACGAGTTCACTCCGAATCCGAGGCCGAGCTGGCTGAGTTCCGCCGCCACGGAGCCTTGACCGATCACGGCTCCGGCCAGGACCGCCGGAAGCTGGACCAGGCTGCCCCTCGAAGCCTGGCTGGTGCCGTGCCGGAGCGCCACGTGCGCAATCTCGTGCGCCAGGACTCCGGCGAGTTGGGCTTCGTTCGTGGCGGCCTCCACCAGGCCGGAGTGAATGTAGATCGGGCCTCCGGGCAGCGCGAACGCGTTGACCGCGGGGTCATTGATCAGCGTGAAACGGTACGGGTAGGGGCCGGCGTCGGGATGGCCGGCCAGGCTTTGTCCAAGGTCGGAAACGTATCTCTGGAGATCATCGTTGTCGACGATGACGACCTGGGATTCGATTTCCCCGGCGGCCTGCCGTCCGATCTGGATGTCGTCTTCGGGAGTGTAGACGTTGAATCCCGGCTCAAGGGGATCGCCCGGCTGACGCGCCGCGCACCCGGCGACGATCGATAAAATGGCCAGGATCCGGAACACGTGCCCTCGCCAGCGGTGTTCGAACGCTATCATCACGTCACCTCCGAAAGGCCCCCACAACCCAAAGATGCGCCCGGGCGCCCCCTCGTTACGTCGGCCGCTTCAACCCGTCGGGCCGCAGCTCGCGATCCAGGCGTTCGCCGATCGCGGAGAGGATTTCCGGTACGGCACGGACGTCCGCCGACGTCGTCCTGAAATTCACGATACATGCCCGGAGCAGGAAGACGCCATCGATCACGGCGTTGGAAAGGAACATCTCACCGCCCGACTCGATCGCGGACAGGACCGCCCGGTTGAGCGTGTTAAGGTAGCCCTCCACGGCCGGGTCACCGGCCCGCGGCCGGAGTTCGGAAGGGACATAACGGAACGTCGTGATGCTCAGATTGCGCGTGCGCGCCTCGACATCCGGATGACGGTCGAGCAGGGAGAACAACGATTCCGCCAGCGCGATGTCGTCGCTGATCATCCGGACCACCCCGTCGCGCCCGGCCTGCCGAAGCCCGAGCCAGACCTTCAGGGCGCGAAAGCCGCGGGAGTTCTGCACGCCCAGGTCGACATAGTTCACGGCGGTCTCGTCGAAGTTGTAGTAGGCGGGCCGGTACCGGAACGCATTCCCGAGGGCTTCGGGATCGCGCACCAGGGCGCAACCTGCTTCGAGGGGAGCATAGAGCCACTTGTGGGGGTCCACGGCGATCGAATCGGCGAGCCCCAACGCGCGAAGGTCGTCCGGGACATCTTCGGCGGCGGCGGCGAAGCCTCCGTACGCGCCATCGACGTGAAACCAGAGGTCGTGCTCTCTCGCGATGGCCGCCAGGCGTCGAATGGGATCCACCGCGCCGGTGCCCACCGTTCCCGCGGTCCCGACGAGCAGGAAGGGCTGGCATCCCCGCCTCCGGTCGTCGGCGATCGCATCGACGAGAGCGTCGGTCTTCATCCGACGTTTTCGGTCGACGTCGATCCAACGGACCGCGCTCGTCCCGAAGCCGAACATGTCCGCCGCTTTTTCGACCCAGGTATGGGCTTCCTTGGACGCATACAGCGCCACCGGCGTCGATCCTTCTCCTCGAAGTCCCCCGGCCCGCACGTCCCACCCCAGGACCGCCTTTCGGGCTGCAACGAGACATGTGAAGTTGGCCATGTTGCCGCCGCTGGTCAGGATTCCGCCGGCGGACGCGCTGAATCCGATCAGCTCGGCGATCCATCGGACGGACTGGGACTCGATCTCGGTGGCGATCGGCGCGAGCATCGCGGACCCGACGTTGGGGTTCACGGCCGCCGCGAGAAGGTCCCCCAGCGCACCGATGGGAGCCGCCGACGAGGTGATATATCCCCAGAATCGGGGGTGACCGTTGAACAGCGAGTGTTCGAAGATCAGATCGGCGGCGCGATCGATCAGTGCGCCCGAATCGAGTCCATCTTCGGGAAGGGCTTCATCGGCGCCGAGGGCCGCGCGAATTTCCCTCGTCGACGCGGCCGGCGCGACCCGCCGATCGGGTAACCGTGTCAGGAAATCGGCGATGCGATCGACCAACGCATGCCCGACCCGGCGGAATTCCTCGGGGGAGAGATTCAAGGGAGCGTGACGTCCGGATTCTTCAGGTGGCACGGCGCAATCCCGCAAACAGGTCGTCCTCGATCTCACGGCCTCCGTTCACCAGGCTGAACACGCGGTAGAACTCCTGGACGCCCCATATCGCGCGGTGATGTTCTTCGGGAAGGCCTTCGAGCTTGCTGTAGATCGACATCTGGGTTCGATGGCACGAGACGGCGCGCCAAACCTGATTCCAGCAGGCCGAAGTGTCGATACGCGTGGTCACCGCCCAGTCCGGCCATGGGGCGGCCCGGCGGTCCACGCCATCGACGCGGCTCTTCAGGTCCCGCAGGGCGGATTGGTACGCCTCCCACTTGCCCGCCGTCCACGCCATGTAATAGAGCTTTGAAACCGCGTGGCCCGCTCCTTGCTCGTCCCCCACCGCGGCGCGAACGACCGCGGCCGTGGCAAACTGGGAAATCGCGATGTGGTCGGGGTGGCCGTATCCGCCGTCGGGTCCGAACGACAGCAGGACGTGAGGACGAACCCTGCGGATATGGGCGGCGATGCGGCCGATGGCTTCGTCCGGATCCGCCCGGTCGAGATCGCCATCGACGTAGTCGAGGAAGTGGATGCCGGAGACTCCGAGTTCGGCCGCGGCCTCACGCAGCTCCTGCTCCCGCGTGCGGCCCACCACGTCGAAGCCCGGCGATTCCGCGTTCGACCCGAACCGTCCCCGCTCTCCCCGGGTGGCCGTGACGATGGACACATCGACCCCCTCGCCCGAATACCGGGCCAGCGTCCCGCCGAACCCCAGCGACTCGTCATCCGGATGGGCGAACACGCCCATCAACCGGAGGTTTCCCGTACCGCGACGACCCGACACGGGACGATTGTAGCGAATCCCGGCCCGAACAACGATCCGACAGGATTGTGGACCGTAAATTCCGATTGCGACAATTTTGTACGACTATTCGCTTTCCGGGCCCGAAGGGAGTTCGGTGACGATGATGTTCCCATCCACCTCCGCGACCCGATACACGCGGATGCTCTCGCCGGGCTCGCTCCCTGTCCCGGTTTCGAGATCAAACCGGTGCGCGTGAAGCGGACAGATGACGGAGTTGCCGCCGACGAGGCCCTCCGACAGCGGTCCCTGCCGGTGGGGGCAGCGGTTCGCGGTGGCGAACAGCCTGCCGTCCCGCTGCCGGAAGACGGCGATGTCCCCCTCACCCACGAGAAAACACCGCCCCTGCCCCGGCGGTATGGCGCTTGGGGACCCGAGGTGAACACCCGGGAGATTCGTCGTTTCAGCCATTCGTTCCCGCCTCGTCCGCTTGGTAGGCCAGCACGGGCCCGGTGAATTGTCCGGGGTAGGCCGGCACATCGGCTTCCTTCCACGGATCCTGGTACGCGTCGACCGCTTTCTGAATCTCGGCGTCCAACCGGTCGCAGATGCCAACGGCGTCGTCGACCAGAATCTCCCGAAGCATTGCGATTCCGAGACGCTCCGCGAAACCGTAGGAACGCTCCAGGTACTTGCCGTGCTCGCGGTAGTACTGCATGAAGCGGCCCATGAAGAGCAGAACTTCGTCGTGGGTTTCGACCGTACACAACAGGTCGCCTTTCCGGACGCTGCCGCCGGCGGCGCCGCCAACGTAGACCTCCCACTTCCCGCCTTCGATGGCCACGGCGCTGATGTCCTTGACGTAAGCCTCCGAGCAGTTGCGCGGGCATCCGGCCGTCGCCAGCTTCATCTTGTGCGGGGATTCGACGCCCTGGAAGCGGCGCTCGATCTTCTGGGAAAGGGCGATGGAATCGCCGAGACCGTACCGGCAGAAGTCAGTTCCGACGCAACTCTTACACGTGCGGAACGCTTTCGTATACGCGTGACCGCTTGGCATGCCCAGGTCCTTCCAGACACCGGGAAGGTTCTCCTTCTTGATCCCGAGCAGGTCGATACGTTGGCCACCGGTGAACTTGACCATAGGGACCGCGTATTTCACGGCCACCTGGGCGATCCGCATCAATTCTACGGCCGAGGTCACACCGCCGTAGATTCGGGGAACGACCGAAAACGTCCCGTCCTTCTGGATGTTGGCGTGGACTCGGTCGTTGACGAACCGGGCGTCCCGCTCGTCTTCGTATTCGTCCGGCCACAGTGTCTTGAGCAACGACGCGAGACCGACCTTGCTGGCGGGATCCTCTACGCCGCCGGCCAGCAGCCGGAACACTTCGCTGACGGATTTGATGCCCCGGTTGCGGATCTCGGCGACGAGTTGGGATTTCTCGAGCGGAACGCCGGGCACGTAGAAGTGCTCGGTGGGATCGGGGGAGCTTTCGCCCGCATAGGCATCGACGAGTTGGCCGATCATCCCCTTGCACGAGCCGCAACCCTGACCGGCTTTGGTCGCCGCCCCGATCCGCGAAACGGATCCGTACCCGGATTGGATGGCACCGACGATCTCCTCCTTGGACACGCCATTGCAGTTACAGATCTGCGTCGCGGGAGGGAGATCGGTCATCTTGAGCAGCCCGTCGGTGGTCGACGGGCCGAACAGCAGCTCGGCGCGCCGGGCCGGGGCCGGCGCGCCGGCGAAGAACATCGGCATCAGCGTGTCCGCGGCCTGAACGTCCCCGAGCAGGATCGCTCCTGCGATGCGGTTGTCCCGGATGATGAGCTTCTTGTAGATCCCGGCCGCCGGTTCGCGATAGACGACCACCTCGTCGTCTTCCGCCTCGGTGCGCGTCTCCCCCATCGACGCAAGCTCGACTCCCATCACCTTCAACTTGGTCCCAAGGAGCGACCCCTCGTACCTGGACGCTGGCCGAACGCCGGTAATGACGTCGGCCAGCACGCGCGCCTGTTCCCAGATCGGATCGACCAGGCCGTAGAGACATCCGCGGTGTTCGACGCACTCCCCCAGGGCGAATATCTCCGGGTCGCTCGTCCGCATTTGATCGTCCGAGACGATGCCCCGGTTCACTTCCAGGCCCGAGGCCACGGCGGTCTCGGTGATCGGCCGGATCCCGGCACTGACAACGAGCATGTCGGTTGCGAGCGTGCCCCCGTCTCGAAACTCGAGGTGGGTGATGCTTCCCTCACATCGCGCGACACGCGTCGTGATCCGGTCGCAGTGGACGCGGATGCCGATGTCTTCGATCGTCCGCTGCAACATCCGGCCGGCTTCGAGGTCGAGTTGGGCGGCCATCAACTGGGGCGCGGCCTCCAGAACCGTCACCTCCACGCCGTGGGTCACCAGACCGCGCGCCGCCTCGAGACCCAGCAATCCTCCCCCGATGACGGCGGCGCGGCCACAACCCTGGGCGTATTCGGCGATGCGCGAACAGTCGTCGATCGTGCGGAACAGGAAGGCGCCCTCGCCTTCGAACCCTTCCATTGGGGGAACGAACGGACGCGATCCCGTCGCGATGATGACGGCGTCGTACGGTTCTTCGATGGCCGGCGCAACGGAGTCCTTTTCGGGGTCGACGCTGTATGCAGTCGCAGTCCTTGCAAGCGGCGTCCCCACGACCACGCGCCGTTTGCGATCGATGAAGCCGGCCTTCACGCCGGCATGCAGCCGGATACCGTTTTCCCGGTACCATTCCAGCGGGTTCATGAAGATCTCGGTCGCGCCCTGGCTGCCGTTGAGGACGTTGCTGAGCAGGATCCGGTTGTAGCTGCCGTAGGGTTCGGCGCCCAACATGACGATCTCGAACCGGTCGCGGTCCCGTTTGAGGATCTCTTCCACTACGCGGGCGCCGGCCATCCCGTTCCCGATCACGACCAATTTCCGTTTTTCGTTCATCTTTCGAACCGCTCCGTGTATTCCGATCAGGCGCGTTCCGCGCGCAGGAAGAACCGAATCAACGTCCAGACCGCAACGGTGCCCAGCGAGGACACGACGAGCGCGGCCACCGCCACCGAATCGGGCGCTTCCGCGCTTTCCATCACCTCGAGGACCACCGTGAAGAGCCACAGCTGGGCGAGTAGGATCACGACGGTGAAGGCCATCGTCATGTTCAGGACCACCCGAAGGCGGCGGCGTAACCCGGTCTCTGGACTCATGCTTCCTTGACCGGCGGCCCCACCCAGACTTCACCGCCCCACACCTGGACGGAAAACCGCTCCAGCCCACGTCTCGGGGGACCGGCCAGAGGACGCCCGTCGGCGGCACTGAACACGCCGACGTGGCACGGACAGAGGAGGCGATCGCCCTCCGGGTCCAGATGAACAGGACACGCCAGATGACTGCAGTTCTGACTGAAGGCGACGAACTCGGACGCGGTGCGGCGAATCAGGATCGACGGGTCGTTGTCGCTCGGGTAGCGGAAGAGCCGGACGCCGCCGACGGGAACGTCCGACACCGCGGCGACCCGGATCCCTGCCGCCTCGCGAAGAGTCCAGAGTCTCCAGAGCGACCGGGCTGCTGTCACGAACGTCCCGAGCAGGAACGCCACGGACGCGAGCCCCAGGAACTTTGTGAACTCGCGGCGTGTCGCGTAACTGTCCGCGTCCGACGACACCGGAAAGTCCTGCCGCCATCGCTCGTCGCCGTTACGACTCTTGTTCGGCATAATCCAGGGTCCAGACCGCGAGGTCTTCCATGCGGATCTCGGGTTCGTCGTCGGACATGAATCCCAGAACGTCGAAATCGAGGTGGTCGACGTCGCCAGCGGACATCATGTTCACTTTGGTCCGCACGACCTGGGATCCGAACCGGAACTCGTTGACAGGTTTTTCGGGCCGCAGGCGCTCGATCTCCTCTCGTGTGCCGTAGAAGAGCGCCTGGGACGGGCACACGGTTGCACACATGGGCCTCTTGCCGATGCTGGTGCGGTCGTAACACATGTCGCACTTCATCATCTGGTCGATCGCAGCGACATATCGCGGGACACCGAACGGACACGCCAGCACGCAGTTCGAGCAACCGATGCACCGCGACTTCATCGAGCTCTGGACGACGCCGTCGTCGGTC
>CAZTTI010000042.1:0-2592 GCA_964615925.1 uncultured Solibacteraceae bacterium | reverse complement strand
GCGCCGCGGCCTCCCGGCCGGCGCCCGGTGCCTCGGCGGCTCGCGGAACCTGGATGACGTGCATCAGGTGGAGGGCCGCCTCGGCCGAGCGTGCAATGTCACCGGCTACTGTGACCAGCCCTCGGGAATCCGACTGGAGATCCGTCGCGACGAGGATCGAGTCCAGCCCGCGCACGCGTTCGACCCGCCTGTAGACGTGTTCGATGAGGGGGCGGCCGGCGATTTCGATGAGGGGTTTTCCAGGGAGACGAGTGGCCCCGAAACGCGACGGAATGATTGCGACTGAGCGGTTTCGGTTCATCCGAGAGCGAATTGCCTCGGGTGAAAACTATAACACAACCCGCGGTGAGCGTTCCGACGGCGGGGCCAAGGACCAGATCCGGCCCCCTTCGGTGGTGGACTCTCGAAAAGGTCCAGGGACGGTTCCCCTTGAACTGGACGAGACGCGGCCGATATAATCCCGGCAAGATCCAGACATTGCTCCCGGAGCGGCGCGCGGGGACCCTAGAATTTCACCGGGATCCAGAGCGGAGTATCCAAATGACGTGGAAGAAGTTTTCCGTTGCCACAGTCGGTGTATTGGTCCTGTTCCTGGGTATTCGAACCGAGATCCTTGGCCGGGCCGTGCAAGGTTTGCTCGACGACGCGCTCCAGCAAACCCTGCAGGTGGATGTCGACCTCGTCCAGATCAACGTCACTGTCACCGACAACATCAACCGGTTCGTCACGTCCCTCGATAAGGAGCACTTCCGGCTGTACGAAGACCGTGTCGAACAGCAGATCGAGTACTTTTCCTCCGAGGACGTGCCGCTGAGCCTGGGCATCATCTTCGATGTCAGCGGCAGCATGAAGGAAAAAGCGTCGATCGCACGGGACGCCGCGGCGACGTTTCTCCGGACCGGAAGCCCTCTGGACGAGCACTTCCTCATCGCGTTCAATTCCACCCCGGAGGTCCTTCAGGATTTCACCAACGACATCAGCAGCCTCCAGAACCAGTTGATCTTCACCGAAACGCGGGGCATGACGGCCCTGTACGACGCCGTTTATCTCGGCCTCGAGAAGTTGAGAGGCGGAATCAACACGAAAAAGGCGCTCCTGCTCATCACCGACGGTGAAGACAACCACAGCCGCTACACGTTCTCCAACGTGCGTGAGTTCGTGAAGGAATCCGACGTCCAGATCTACGCGGTGGGAATCGTCGACTCCTACAGCTCACAACTGGCCATGGGACGCGCCGGACGGGCGAACATCAGCGAACTGGCCGAAACCACCGGTGGCCGCGCGTTTTTTCCGAACTCGGTCTTTGAACTCGAGGACATCACCCAGAAGATCGCGATCGAGTTGAAGAACCAATACGTGCTCGGTTACTTCTCCACCAACAAGAACACCCAGGGCGACTGGCGCCAGGTGGAAGTCGATGTCGAGCCGCCGCGCGGACTTCCCCGACTGACGGTGCGCGCGAAGCGGGGATATTACGGGCCGGTTGGATAGCCCATCGGTGATCCACCACATCCACGTTCGACGTTTCTGCGCTCGACGTTTCTGGACGCTCGCTCCACTGGCCTGCGTCTTGTCCATGGCCTCTCCCGTCCATGCCCAGGAAGCCGATATCACCGTCGACGTCCCACTCGTCGACATGGCCGTGTCGGTCCTCGACGAGGACGGAGCCCCTGTTTTCGGCCTCGAGCGCGAGCACTTTCGCGTCTTCGAAGACGGTGTCGAACAGGACATCATCCTGTTCAAGCAGGAAGACGTCCCGATCAGCGTCGGACTGGTGATCGACACCAGCGGAAGCATGGTCGCCCGCCGGGAAAAGGTCGCGGGAGCCGCCCTGGTTTTCCTCGCAGAGAGCAATCAGCAGGACGAGACATTCATCGTCACCTTCAACGACACGGCGTATCTCGAGCAACGGTTCACGGGAAGTCTCGGCACTCTGGTCGACACACTGGACAACCTGGACGCGCGAGGCGAAACGGCCATGAACGACGCGCTCTGGGTCTCGCTCGACGAGCTCGAGAACGAAGCCCGGATGGACAAGAAAGCGCTCCTGGTCATCACCGACGGGGAGGACAACGCCAGCCGGTACGGGGTCAATCCCGTCCTCGAACGCCTCCGGACCTCCGATGCGACGGTGTATATCATCGGCCTGCTGGAGTTGAACGATGACCGGGGAGGCTTGTTCCGGCGGTCCCCGTCGTCCCGGGCCCGCCGAACCCTCCGCGACCTGGCCGAGTCCACCGGAGGCCAGGCGTACTTCCCCGAGACGCTCGACGAGGTCGAGGAAATCTGCCGCCTCATCGCTCACGACCTGCGGAACCACTACACGATCGGATACACCCCAACTAACGCCGAGGACGACGGTTCGTGGCGGGAAATCGTGGTCGAGGTGATTCCCCCCCGCGGGTTCCCGGACCTCAAAGTCCGCGCGCGGGAGGGCTACACCGCTGTGGGTGGTGGGGACGACGCCCGGATCCTCGCGCCGGGCCAATAAGGTATACTTCCCCGAAGTGGCCCGCGCCGCGTTTTCTCATGAACTTCCACACCAAAGAGATCATGAAGCGCTACGCCCGGATGGTGACCGGACGGCCGTTC
>CAZTTI010000041.1:0-7007 GCA_964615925.1 uncultured Solibacteraceae bacterium | reverse complement strand
TTTTCAATCTCACCCACGACACGATAGTACTAACCTGATCGAGTAACGGCGTCGGGACGATGAATGATTCCTTCGGCGGCGTGATCCTCTGCGGGGGCAAGAGTTCCCGGATGGGACAGCCGAAATTCTCATTGCCATTTGGCCGAGAAACCATGCTCCAGCGTGTGCTCGGTTGCCTGCTTCGCGAGGTCGAGCCGGTTGTGATCGTCGCTTCCCGCACGCAGGAAATCCCGAATCTTCCGGCCGGAGTCGAAGTTGTCCGGGACTCTGACGATTACCTGGGACCTTTAGCGGGAATCGCGGCCGGTCTCTCCGCACTCGACGGAAGAGTCAGTGCTGCGTACGTCTCGTCCTGCGATGCTCCACTGCTTCGGCCTGAATTCGTCCGCCGAGTTTGCGCGGAACTGAAAGACGCCGACGGAAACCTGGAATTTGCGGTGGGCGACGGCGTTGCAGCCCGGATCGTCTCCACGACCGGCGGTCTCATGCTGTCCCGCAAGGGCGTCAGGAACGCCGAGTCCCTGCGCGAGATCGAAGCGGCCTTCGAGGACGGACTGGCCGTCGAAGGAAAGGTGGAACGAGCCGTGAAGGGCGGATTCGAGGTGCGCATCGCGCGCGAGCGCGCCTTTTGCCCGATCTCACAGATCGACATCGCCCGCACCGACGACCCGTCGGCCCACGAAGGAAAGCTCTACACGTTTCGCGTCATCGAGTACAAGGAAGGTGGCCGGAACATCGTCGTCTCAAGGCGCAGGCAGCTCGAGGAGGAACAGCGGGCATTGGCCGCCGAGGTGCGGAAATCGATCGTTTCCAGCGCTGTACTTCAGGGCCGGATCGCCTCCGTTGTCGACTTCGGCGCGTTTGTCGACTTGGGAGGTGGTGTCCAGGGACTGCTCCACGTGTCCGACATGAGTTGGTCGCGCGTCGAACGTCCCGGAGCCGTCGTGGCCGTTGGAGACCCCATCACGGTCCAGGTGCTCGGCGTGGACGGCGACCGCATCGCGCTCGGACTGAAACAGCTCCAGGACGATCCGTGGAAAAGCGTGGAAACACGCTACAACGTCGGTGGAGTGTATCCGGGACGTGTCACTCGCGTGGTGGATTTCGGCGCCTTCGTCGAACTCGAACCTGGCGTCGAAGCGCTGGCCCACGCGTCGACGTTTGCTCCAACCGGGCGGCCCAAAGAATGGGCGAGCTCCGTCGCCCGAGGGACCACCGCGCGGTTCGAGGTCTTGAGCGTCGAGCCGGAGAAGAAGCGGATGGGTGTGGCAATAGTGGAGGACCGGACGGCCGAGGACCCGGCACCGGCCGAACACCAGGATGCCCAAGCGTCGTCGTTCGGTTCGCTCGCCGACAAACTCCGCGACGCTCTCGGCGACCGCTGAGGCCTACGCGGCGTCGAGACCCGCGATCCGCCCCGTGGAATCCCCGAAGTGCTCCAGTTGGACGCGCATGCGCCGGATTCAGTGTTCCGGGACGATAATACGCTGTGTTACGGCGTGGTTGCTTTCATCGAATCCAGTAGCCCGTTCACGATTGCCGACTCCGCGCATCCGGGTTCGAGGCGCGACGACAAGACTTCGAACGTGTACATTCCGTACGCCGCGTCGTTCGGAATGTATCCGGACCGCGCCGAGCCGTTGGTGAGCGTCGCCATCATCGTTCGCGCGTAAGGCGACTCGCGTTTCAACCGCTCGGCGATCGGATTGAAGACCTCTGCATTGACGGCCCCGATCGCGATATCGCCGATTCGGAGCAGTCCCAACCGGATATCGATGGGCCCGGCCTCCGTGTATGTTCCCGGAAAACCCGCTCGTCCGGAATCGGTGCGCTCACGCCCCGGACATCGAACCGTCGTCTGATGAGCGTCGATCGTGACGCTCGGTTCCCAGCGGTCCATGCCACGCATGACGCGTTTCACCTCTTCGCCCAGGAACTGCCCCATCGACAGGATCATCTGCTTCTGTTGGTCCATCAGCTTCCGGACCTTCGGATCATTCCTGTCGAGCCCCTGACCGCCCGGAGGCATGGAATTGCTGATGTCGATGCCACGCTCGGCGTAGTCCTGGATCCGTATTTCGCGCAGGTCGTAGGTCTGTTGGTAGTAGAGCGGGTTCTGATCCCCCGCCGCACCGGAAGACCACAAAGCCACGATCCCATCGTCGAACGATTTCTCGATGTACCGGGAAGTTGTTCCGGGAGCATCGGCGCTGACCAGGTCCAACTGCCCGACGGTCACGGCATGCATCGCGTAGTTGTAGTAGACGGCGATGGGTTCGCCCTCGATCGTTTCGAACGCGACGACGGCCACGGTCTTGTCCGATGGTCCATCGTAGTTCGCCCCCTCCCACCAGCGCCTGGTCTCGGGATCGATCACGTTCCGGTTCACGTTGATATAGGAGATGCCTTCGCCGTATCCCACACGCGCCGAAGTCAGGCGCCCGAAGGCCAATCGAACCGATTCGACGATCTTCTCGACGTAGGGGTCCGAGGGCTGCCGGGGGGCGCTGTGCGTGTGGGTCGCCGTGATGAACACGTTGCCCGCCGGGATTCGGAATTCGCTCTCGACCCGGCTGGTGACACTTTGCCAGATCGAATCCGGAATCGAGCCGGCGTCCACCGAGACCAGGGCCGCGCGGGATGTCCCGTTCTCGAGCACGATCGCCCGCGAGTAGAGGCGATCGAGAATGCCCAGGTAGAGCCCCGTGAGCTCGTCCTCCGATGGCGTGATGTCGACCCTGGCCGCGCCCGCGCGAAAGGTCTGGGCTGCGACTTCGGCTGGCACGCCCATCATCCATACCGCGAGGGCCGTCATGAGCCACATCTTCATGGTCAATTCCTCCGTCGATGTTTTCTCACGTCGACCCGCACAATACAACGGAACGATGACGCCCCACGCTAGATCCGGCCGTCGTGCTGCGGCAGGAGTGATCCGTGTCACTCCTCCGCAAGCAGGACTTCCAACTGATCCTGCGCCATCGCGAGACCTTCTTGCGCCTGCTCCTCCCTTTTACGTCTCAACGAGACGGCCCAGCGCCACCACCCCGCGAGCGAGTTCCCGCCGGACGCGCGGCGCAAGGGTGGACCAGACCGTATCAGCCGGCGGCCCCGCCGGCCGTATCGGCCGACGGGCCATAGATCCCAGGAACCTTTCCACCCATCGGGCGCAAATAGGTGCTGAGCTGTCCGCGGTGGTGCACGGAATGTTTGATGGCCATGGCCAGGAAGTTCACGCCGGGCGCCTGAATCATCCCGAACAGGTCGATGGTCTTGAGAAGCTCGTCACCAGACATGGCACGAACGCGTTCGAGCGCGGCCGGCACCTTCGCCTTGTACCGGGCCACGGCGTCCGCGGCGTTCCGTATGCCGCACTGGTCCGAGTCGTCGGGCGGCGGCGTGAACGCCCCATCCGCGATCGAGTTGAGCAGCCACTCGTCTTCGAGCGGGATGTGGCGGATCAAGCCCAATCCCGTCTTCGCCTTGCCATCCGGTTGGTAATCCAGATGGTCGGCAGGGACGGCCTCGAGAACGCGCGTCGTCGTCTGCATCTCGTTTTCGAAGTCGGCAATCAGAAAATCCGCAACAGTCCTGGCTTGTTCGGGCTTCATCACATCTCCACGGAATTTGAGTTGAAAAAAATGACCGCCGGAGGCCTTTAGACCGCTCTCCGGAGCGACATCATACCTGAGTTTCGTTCGCGTTGGCCTCGTGCCGCTAGGGCTGGAGGTCGACCTCGATGCCGCCCACGACGCTCGAAACCGCGTTGTAGAAAAATGCGCCGATGGCGCCGCCGACAAATCCCATAACGCCGTAGAACACCGGCAGGATGACAATAGCGCCGACACCGAAGATCACTCCGGCGATCCCTTCGTCGGGACCACCGGCAAAAGCCAGCCCCACGAGGGACAGCAGCGACACGAGCGCCCCGAACAGGAGTCCCATACCGAAGTACATGACCCCGAACACCTTTCCGATCGACAACGGACCAACACGTCTGATGACCATCGAACTCCTCCTCCGAAACGCCGGAAATGCCTCGGCGCCGGGCGCCAGAGTGGCACAGTCCCGCGGGAACCGCGAGAAGAAACGCGTGTTGTCTTTGGATGGACTATCAGGACGACATCTTCGCTTCGACTTCCGGGACCGGAAATCGCGCGAACGCCGAATATCTCGATCAGTCGATCCGCAACCGCTGATACCCGAGTTCCGGATCCGCGTAATACCGATTGTCCTCGCAGACGTATTCCTGGAGCTTGTACCCGGGCCATCGCCGGTACATCCAGGTCCACTCCCACGGCCCGGTCAGGTACACCGGATCTGTGACGGTGACCCGATTTTCCATGAACTCGCCCGAGTCGTCGGTCAGGCGGATGCGCTCGGTGATGCGCATCTGGTTCGAGTGGGGGACATTGCGGAACTCGACGTAGTCCTTGACGCCGATGGTCTCGACCACGAGGGTGTCCCCTTCCCAGCGGCCGGCCGAATGGCCGGAGAAACGCGGTTCGACATCTTCGGCCGCCATCGAGAGTTCTTCATCAAGATGGATGCGGCGCACCTGGTTGTACGCTTCCTGAATGACGGTCACCTGGCCCGGAGTCTCGAGCACCTCCATGGGGAACATGGCCTGCATCATCGCCGGCATGCCGTCGGGCAAACACGCCGAATAGTTGTTTACCGGAGGCAATCCCTGTTCGGTCAGCTCCTGGATCTCGGCGCGAAGCGCCCGCCAATCTTCAAGATATTCCGCTTCGAGCGGCGGATCCGGAATCGGGTCGGGCGGTGCGGGCGGAGCGTCCGGCTCGGATCCCAACCCGCTGAACCGGATGGGGTACCGTTCCCAGGACCCGGTGATGCCCCGAAGGACGCCGGTCTGCGCACTCGCAACCAGGGACACCGACAGGAGCGCGGCGGCGAGCACGACACGCCGGAACTTCATAGCCATCATGAAATCCTCCCTCAACGAAAATCGATCGTCGCCGGCCCGGCGGGTCCGCCGTTCGAATACGTGGTCCCGTCGGCCAGCCGGATGGCCTTGAGCAGCGCGCCGGGTTCGCCGTTGCGGAGGGGGGACACGATGACGGAGATCTGGTCTCCGGCATCGATCATGTTCCATGTCCAGCCGACCCGGTTCAGGATACCGGGGTTCGCGCACTCGATCAGCCAGTGCGCGGTCTCTCCGTCCGCGCCGGGGGCGTCGATCTCGATATAAACGTGGGGATTCGTCCACTGGTACCGGGTAACGGTCCCGTTGAGCTGGATCTGCACTTCCTGTTCGTACGGCGCAAATGAATGGTGGGCCAAGGTGACCGCGCCTGTCGCCAACAGCGCGCACACCGCAAGCGCCGTCGGGGCCCAATCGGGAGAACGAAGTCTCATCACGTTCCTTCCTGTGGATAATCTCCCTGGAGCATAGGGGAAACTTTCGGGAGAGCCCAGTAGAAACACGGCGAGGGGGCCCGGCGTCGCGGCGTTGCGAATCGCTGGTATTCGTCAAACCGGAGGGGATATATTGGAACTCTCGACCCGATCAGACTCCGGTCCAGACCTCCAGGAGGCAACAATGGCGACGATACTCTTTGGCGCGGCCCTGTTCTTCGTTCCGTTCTTCCAAAACGAGAACGACGTTCGCGAACGGCTTCAAATGGCAACGGAAATCTTCGGCGAGCTGTTGAACGCGCCGGACGCCGACATCCCGGAGGGTCTTCTCGAAGATGCCGATTGCGTCGCCGTGATCCCCGATGTCCGCCGCGCGGCGTTCGGTTTCGGTGGACAGTCCGGACGCGGAGCCGCGTCCTGCCGGACGGCGAACGGCTGGAGTTCGCCCTCAATGCTGGCACTCGACGGAGGCAGCTTCGGATTCCAGATCGGGGTCAGTTCTTCCGACGTCGTCCTGCTCTTCATGGCGGACGGGAGCATCGAACACCTGACCGGGGGCGAGGTAACTCTGGGCGGCGACGCCAGCGTTGCCGCGGGTCCGAAGGGCCGCGACGCCGGGGCCAACACGACTTTATCGTTCGACGCGGAGATCCTGTCCTACAGCCGGAGCCGGGGCTTGTTCGCCGGAATCGCCATCGAAGGCGCGTCGATGAG
Organism: uncultured Solibacteraceae bacterium; assembly: GCA_964615925.1. Classification (GTDB taxonomy): domain Bacteria; phylum Acidobacteriota; class Terriglobia; order 20CM-2-55-15; family 20CM-2-55-15; genus JAJEDW01. The sequence continues at coordinate 917 of CAZTTI010000041.1, read as the reverse complement.
ACCGGATGATGGTGCCAACGAAGTGCTCTACGGCCGCGAGATCGAGCCGGCCGACATCCTGTCGGGCGGCGTGGCCGTTCCCGAGATGGCCCAGGGATTCGTTTCCGCGCTGCGGTCGAACTGAACTATTGCGGCTGCCCGCGTTCGGAATACGTCTTCCCGTCCGGCGCGGCGACCGACACGAAGAGGCCCCCGGGATCGCCGTTGATCAACGGACGCACGACGGCCGAAACCTGATCGCCCGTCTGGACGGTCGACCGCGTCCACCCGGCCCGGATCAGGAAGCTCGGCGCCGTCATCTCGAGCGTCCACGTCACGACCGCGCCGTCGTCGCCGGGAACGTCGATCTGCATGAACGAGTGCGGGTTCTGCCAACGGAATTCCCGGACCGTGCCGGAAATCTCCTTGGTGACCGACCGGTCGATCCCGGCTGCGGAGTGGTGCGCGAGTCCGTAGCCGGCAAGGAGCAGGACCAGCGTCGAAGACACGACGATGTTGCGGATACTCATGAAAGCCTCCTGGGGCTACCGGACGTTGAACTCGGACTGGACCGTCGGCATGTAGTCGTTGAGGTCGGGCAGGCACTCGACCTCGGCGATGTCGCGATCGTTGACCCGTTGCCACTGCTTGGTCATCGTCCAGTCCCCTTCCCAGCTCTTCGGATCGCTCAACGTGTATTCGATCTCGAGCGTGTTCCCGTCGTTGATCAATCGCACGCGCTCCACGATGCGCAGTTCGTCGCTCGCCGGGATTCCGGTGTCGATCCAATGGTGGTAGCCCGGAAAATGCCGGGTGTCGATCACGAGCGTGTCGCCCTCCCAGTGCCCGATCGATTCCCCGTTGAAACTCGGAACGACCAGGTCGGGGTCGGTGTGCCCGCGCCCGTCGAGGTACACGACGCGGAAGCTGTTCATGAA
>CAZTTI010000040.1:0-6716 GCA_964615925.1 uncultured Solibacteraceae bacterium | reverse complement strand
TCTATCCGATTTCATCCCCCGGCCCCGACACCGGCCTTGCCAACATCAACTGGATCGCGGAGATCACCGTCGACAGTGCTGGTCAGTGGCCCGAGGGCGACTGGAACAAGCGGGTCCGGCATGAAGACTTTCTTCACCACTTCGAGCACTGGGATTACGACTGGATCGACATCCCGGCCATGCTCCGCGGCGCCTCCGAGGTCTTCGAGTATCCCATGATCGACCGCGACCCAGTCCCGACCTGGGTCGAGGGCAACGTCGTGCTCCTCGGCGACGCCGCGCACGTCATGTACCCCACCGGATCCAACGGCGCCAGCCAGGCCATCGTGGACGCCCGGGTGCTCGGTGCCGCGATGATCGGACATGGCGTCAACTGCGATGCTCTCGATGCCTATGACGCGCAACTCTGCAGGGAGGTGTCGCAACTGGTTCTCCGCAATCGGGGGGCCGGACCCTTCGGTCTGCTGAACCTGCTGGACGATCGGTGTGGCGGCGTCTTCGACGATATCGACGCCGTGATCCCCCGGGCCGAACGCGACGAATTCATGGAGCGCTACAAGACGGCCGCCGGCTTCGCGGTCGAGAAACTCAATGCCGCTTCTCCCACCATCCCGGCGGGGGCCTCGGTTCGCTAGGCCACTTTCACCAAAGAGTATTTCATGCTGCAGCATTACGTTTTCATCCGGTACCGGAAAGACACGAGCGACGACCACATCGCCGAGTTCTCGAGAAGAATGCTGGACCTCGGAACCCGGATCCCCGGAATCGAACACCTGGAAATCGGACGCGACATCCTGCGCGACGACCGCAGCTGGGATGTCGTCCTGATCATGCGGTTCGCCTCGGTCGATGTCCTGCGCACCTACCAGAAACACCCGGCGCACCAGGAAGTGATGGCGTTCAACAAGCCGTTCGTGACCGACGTCGCTTCGGTAGATTTCGAGGAGCCGGCCTAAACCCGGGCATCAACAACCGTGAAAAAATACGCCGCCGACCGGCTTCAACGTCTCCAGGAGTCCGTCATCCGCTCGATCACGCGCTATGCATTCGAGAAGGACGCGATCCTCCTGGCGCAGGGCTTCCCCGACTTCGACCCTCCCGAGGAGGTCCTGGCCGCCGCGGAACAGGCGATGCGCGGAGGACAAAACCAGTATGGAATGACCTGGGGACAACCCAGTCTCCGCAGGGCGATTGCCGAGAAAAGTCACCGGTTCTACGGCCAGGAGGTCGACCCCGACAGGCATGTCACCGTGACGTGCGGGGTGACCGAAGCAGTCATCGCCGCGCTCCTGGGCATCGTCAATCCTGGCGAAAAGGTCATCGTCCTCGAACCGGCCCACGAGAACTACCACGCGGGGATCGCGTTCGCCGGCGGCATTCCGATCTGGGTGCCCCTGCGCCCGCCCAACTACCGATTCGACGTCGACGAACTCGCCCGCGCGTTCGAGCAAAAGCCCAAGGCGGTGCTGTTCAACTCTCCGCACAACCCGTCCGGCAGGGTCTTTACGGACCAGGAACTCTCGCTCATCCGAGACCTCTCGGTGGAACACGATGTCATCGCAATCACCGACGAGATCTACGAACACCTCGTGTTCGACGGTCTCCGCCATGTCCCGATCGCGACGTATCCCGGCATGCGGGACCGCACGATCACGATCTGCGGCCTCGGGAAGACGTTCGCCGTCACCGGCTGGCGTGTCGGTTATAGCATCGCGAGCCCGGAGCTGACGGACGCGCTGCGGAAGGTCCACGACTTCACGACCGTCTGCGCTCCAACACCGCTGCAGGAGGCCATGGCCACCGTCATCGGGTTGCCCGATTCGTACTACCAGTGGCTCCAGACCTTCTACGCCTCTCGTCGTTCCCGCATGTTGGGCATTCTCGACAAGCACGGTTTCGAGTACGCCATCCCGGAAGGCGCCTACTACGTGATGGCGGATTTCCGGCACCTGGGCCGCGGTGACGACGACTTGTCCTTCGCCTACTGGCTGATCGATGAAGTCGGGGTCGCCACCGTTCCGGGTTCCAGCTTTTACGCCTCCGATCCGGGACTGGGGCGCGGGCTGGTACGATTCGCGTTTCCGAAGAAGGATGAGACGTTGGACGTCGTGGAGGAGCGGTTCGAGAAGTTGGAGGCTGCCAAACCGTAAGGCTATGATGCGCCAGGTGGTAGCGTTGGTCCGCGTCGAAATGTCACCCGGATGTCCGTTCTTCAGACGAAGATCTCCAGGTCTCAATCGGCCGGCTCGATCCGGAGCACCGCCCCGTCGTCCTCACCGGTCAGGACGTAGAGGAGTTCATCGGGGCCGGTCCGGACATCCCGAATTCTCTGGCGCAGATCCACGAGCAGGGACTCCCGTCGGAGTTCCTGCATATCCCGATTGAACACGATGCGCTCGAGGCGGCCGGTCCCCGGAATCTCGCCTTTTCTGAGGCCGCCGACGAAGACGTCGCCCGTCCAGAGCGGCAGAGCATCGCCCGTGTAGAACGTCATGCCGGAGACGGCGATCGACGGCATCCAGTAAACGATCGGATCCTCGATGCCCGGCTGCTGGAATCGTTCCGAGTGCCAACCGCCCTCGTAATCGCGCCCCAAGCTGACGGCCGGCCAGCCGTAATTCGCCCCGGGCTTCAACACGTTGATCTCGTCACCCCCATTGGGACCATTCTCGTTCTGCCAGATTTCACCCGTGCCGGGGTGGACCGCAAGGCCCAACGTGCTCCGATGTCCGAGCGTGAAGACTTCGGGCCGCATGCTGTTGTCGCCGAAAAAGGGGTTGTCCGGTGGGATTTCACCGTCGGGCGTGATGCGAAGAACCGCGTTGCCGGCCGAAACGTACAACATACCATCGTGACCGAAGGCCAGGCGCGATGCACCACCGGAAGTGATGAACACATCCTCGGTGCCGATGATCCGGTCCCCGTCCCAGCGCCCGCGGGCGATCGCGAGGCGCGTTTCCTCCTCGGAAACGGGCTTCGTATAGGACAGATAGACGTAACGATTCGTCGCGAAACCCGGGTGCAGAACAACGTCGAAGAGTCCCGCCGAAATCCCGCCGCTCACGAGGTCGGGAACGCCGGCGACCGGCTCGGCGACGAGGCGCCCGTCGCGGATCAGCCGCAGCCGACCCGGCCTTTCGGTGACAAGCAGGTCGCCGCCGGACAGGAACGCGATGCTCCAGGGCTGCTCGAGTGAGCGTGCAACGATGACGACGCGGATCGTCTGGCCCTCGGCCGTGTCGTAGACGCCGGGCTCGTCCGGCAGGGGCGGTACGACGAGGCCCGTCGGCGCGACGGGAATGTTGCCCCTCATTGCCACGTCGCGCTGCGCGACCGCGGGCAGCGCCGTCGCGAGCGCTATGGCGGCTAGTTGGACCAACTTATTCTTCATTGCACCCTCTCTTGTTCCGACGCACTGCGGACACGGGCGTCGAAAAACACTTCCGTGTTCTTGCGGCGGGCATCCGGGTTCACGAAGCGCGGATCCTCGAGCCATTCCTTGCGACCCAGTTTCTCGGCCAGTAGCCCGAACTGAGGTGGCGCCTTTCTTGCCATTCCGACCTCACCAGTGGGTCGGCGACCCATCGGGGCGCAGATAGGTCGGTCCCGGCGCAGCTTCGGTCATCTCTTCGATGAACGTCAGTTGATCCTCGTCGACAGTGATTCCGAGTCCTGGCCGATCGTTCGGCCACACCTTTCCATCGCGAAAGTCGAGGAAATCGGGGAGGTAGTCCACGGGCCGGTCGTGCTGATTGAACTCCATGAGCACCTGGCCGGGGAACGCCATCATCGTGTGCATATGGCCGACGGTCGCAATCGGGCCCGTGAAATGGGGCACGATCCCCACCTTGTGAAGATCGCAGAGCGCCATGATCTTGAGCATCTCGGTAATGCCGCCGACGTTCGGTAGCGACGCCCGAGCGAAATCGATGTCGCGTTGCTCAACCAGCGGGCTGAAGTCGGCACGGGTCCCCCACTCCTCGCCCGGAGCCAGAGGAACCGACGTCATCAGGCGGAGTTTGGGAATCTGTGTGCGGAACTGTTCTTCCCGTAGCGGGTCTTCGACACAGAATGGCCGGAACGGCGCGATCAAGTTGCACACCTCGACGGATTCGTGAAAATCGAAGCTCTGATGCAGGTCGATCATCCAGTCACCGTCGGGCCCAACACCTTCGCGAATCTGGGACGCCGCCTCGGCAATTTCGCGGATTCTGACGCGTGAATTGAACGTGCCGCGACCTCCGGTCCCGCGGGCGCCGACGGAAGCGGCCGGACCCCCACGTCCCCCCTGAAAGGGCACGGGACCTCCCGGCGGTGTCGGTCGAATGGCTCCGTCGACGCGATAAACGCGGTAACCCGCTTCCATGGTGGCCGCAGCCCGTTCGGAAAGGGTCATCTGGCTCAGTTCTGCCTGTGGGATCATTCCCGGCGGTACGCCCAGGGTGGCGTAGAGTTCGATGTGCTCTCTCGCCTTCCCACCAAAGAGGTCATAAAGGGGCGCACCGAGTACCTTGCCCTTGATGTCCCACAATGCGAGGTCGATGGCTCCGAGGGCATGGAGTCGTTCCTTGCCCGGAGAGTAGAACCCATCCATAAAGCCGTGCTGCCAGATGAACTCCGTATCAAATGCGTTCTTTCCGATGACGCTCCGGGCCATATTGCGCACGGTGTCGGGCGATCCCCCTTGCCCGATCCCCGTGATGCCTTCTGCGGTGTCGACCAGGACGACCATGTTGCTTTGGGGGAAGGCCTGCGGTCCATTCGGGTTGTAGTTCGGTGGGTAAAAGATACGAATCCTCGTGACAGGATTCGGCGGTAGCCGTGCGGTCGCTCGAGCCGCCGAGGCCTCAGTGTTCTCCACCCAGGATGGAAAGGTCAGCGCCCCGGCCGCGACGGCCAGGGATTTGGTAAACGTCCTGCGGTTGATACCCATCGTTTCTATACCTCGTTCCTCTGTGTTAATCTTGAGCGATCGAGTTGCGCTTTCTACCGTCTCGTCTACTACGGGATCGCTGCCGAAGCAACGATAACCCACTGCGCCGGTTCTAAGAATTCGATATCGAGCGTGAAGAAATCCAGCCCGGGCGCGTCGAACGCGTGGAGTACGTGTCGACCGATCACGAAGTTCCTCCAACGCATCTCCATGAGGCCGCCCACACGCCGACTGGTGAGTAACTGGAGCCGGATCAGGTCCGCGGCGACCCACGCCTCACGGCCCGCGAGCATCACGCATCACATCATTGGAGCGTTGGGTTCGAGAACAACTGTGGAAGTGTACACCGAGGGGGAAGAATGTTCTTGGTCCGCCACCGGTGATTGCAGACAATGGGCTCCAACCGGGAAAGCTCAGCTCACTCTTTCGTAACAAACGGAGGTATGCATGGCTCTGAGGCGTCAGAAATCGATTTCCTTTCGTGTCCCGAAACCCGTCCAGAAGTCGCTGGCGAAGATGCAGAAGGAAGACGGGCGGGAGATCGTTCAGGTCGTAGGCAAGATCCAGAACGGCAAGCTGGAAATCGCGCAGGAGGCTTTGGCCGAGATCGCGCGAAAGTACCCTTCGGCGAACATCTCGTTCGTTGCTGTCAACGCTCCCTTCAAGGCGAGCGCTTGAGGGCTGGCGACGTCCCGGACGAAGCGTCGCCCGGGACGTCCGCCGCTGCACGATACTCCCATGACGATCCCTGAAATCACTTTCGACCTGATGCACCGCTTCGACGCCGGTCTCCCGCTTCCCGTCTATCAGGAAGCGCTCCGCCGCGCGTGCGATCGGTTTCCTCCGCCCTTCGGCACCTCAGAGTACGGCGACGTCTATCGCGAGGCGGCCAGCGCCCGGCGCTGGATGGTCGTCTCGCTGCTGACCAACGCCGAGCGCGAAGGTGACGGGGCGCGGCGGCTCTGGTCTCTGGCCGCGTGCACCCGGGACGCCGAAGTGGCCGCGCGGGTCAAGCAGCACGCGATCGACGAGTCGAACCACGCGAAGATGTACCTGAAGATCGCCGACATCGTGTTCGAAGGTGCCGTCGATCCTGAGTTTCGCACGGAACTCAACGCCGTGTCCCCGGGCTTCAGCCACTCGATGGATCCGGTTGCCGAGGACGGATCGCCGTTCGCTCATGCGATCACGCTCGACGATCTGATCCAGATGAACATCGCCGAGATCCGGACTACGATCCACCATCTGCTCCAGCGGCCGATGCTGGCTGCGCACTGCCGGCCCGACCGGCTGGAAAGGTTGGAGGCGCTCGAAGAGCGGCTGCTCGGAGACGAGGTGAAACACGTCGGCTATACGGCGAAGCTCATCGATCAGTGGCCTCCCGCGTCAGACGTGGACGTGTTCGACCTGTACTCCGAACGGCTCAACGACTTCAACGGGGTGACGCGCCGCGAGTTGGAACGACGCGTCTTCGAGGCGACATGAAACGTGATCGCGCCCGAGCGTGATCACTCCCCCCATGGAAGGCAGCCCGGTCTCTCTAGGCAACGTGTACGGATGGGCGCGGAGCGAGTCCATCGATCGTCCCCGGTTTCTTGCCACGTACCGCGATGCCTTCCGGCTGTCGGTGGCCCGCCTCGCGCAGGCGCTCTACCGCGAGCAGTCCTGCACGGCAGTGGTGCGCGACGACCTTGCGCCCGGCCTGTGCCTGGTCCTGGGCAAAGACGGGCCCCTGATCGTCCCTGTCGTTCCGAAGCCGTTCGTCCGGTTCGGCGTGGATGTC
>CAZTTI010000039.1:0-4639 GCA_964615925.1 uncultured Solibacteraceae bacterium | reverse complement strand
CCCATTTGAATCCCCCGCGCGACGGCCGGCGGCCGCGGCGCGGGGTGAAGTAACACCCACTACCCGAGCTTCGGCCGCGACCCGTCTTTCGAAATACCGCGGGCGAAGGCCGCTCGGGAAAATACGTGTTCTCCAAGACAGGCGATCGAGCTCCCGGCGGCCGGAGCGAGGCGTCAGACGCCGGACTCGAAGATGTCCATCCATCCCCGGAGGCCGTTCATGATCATCTCGATCGCGAACGACCCGGTGAACAGAGCCGTCACGCGTCCGGCCACCTCGAGGTACTTCTGGACGAGCGGCTCGTTGTGGCGGCGCACGTAGTCGTGGAGCTTCTTGAACGCGAGGATGGCCACCGTCATGACGGCCACGGCGATCAGGATTGCGAGTACGGCCTGGATCCGCGGCAGCCGGCTCCCCGCGAGCACGCTCGCGCTGATCGTCCCCGGACCGATGAGCAGGGGCATGGCGATCGCCCCTGAAATGCCCGTCGCGTCCGGCCTCAGGCCCTCGATCGACGGGCCCATGCCGAGGATGAGGCGGATGCCGATGATGAGGAACGTGACGCCTCCGAACATCAGGAATGACGGAAACCGGACCTGCATCACGTCCTCGAAGATCCTGTCCCCGACCAGGGCAAACGTCCAGAACACGACGAGGCTGATCAGGGCCGCGCGAACGAGGTAGCGCGCCAGGATCCCGAACTCCAGCTCGCGGATCAGGTCGATGAGATAGACGCTCAGGATGAAGGGATTCAGGAGAACCAACATCAGGAGAAGAGATTCGGTGAACTGATCCATCGTCCCATCAATCACTCTTCCGGCATTGAATGCTCAAGAGTCCGGATAGTATAGCCCGCACGATGCCATGACCACCGAAGTCCGGCTGATCACGCTGGGCGCCGTCTTCGTTCCACGTCCCCGGACGGCGATTTCGTTCGAGGGATGGAGACGCTTCGCCCGTCAAGGCAGTCGCGTCAGAGGAAGCTTGAGCTTCCGTGCGGCCGTTACCATCCGTTCATCGTAACTGGCCAGCTCGATTTTCACGGCCTGTTCACGAAGGAATACCGCAGTGGCCAGGTGCAGAGCGTCGAGCGTGCGCACCGGCGCTGGGAAGGGTTCGAGGGCGCGCTCGAGAATCGGCGCCATCATCTCGATCATGCCGATCCTCCGGAGAAAAGTTTCGACGGCTTCGCCGTGACTGCGGGCGAGTTTTCTCGCGTGGATGCGGGTCCACAGCTCGTATTCCAGCAGACGACTGGAGACGAGATCCTCATCCCAGATTTCCTCCGGCGGGACGCGATCTTCCGCAAGCAGGTGAGCCAGCGCAACCGATGTGTCCAGATAGATCACCGGTCCGCGCGGTCTTCACCCAGCTCACGTTCGAGGCTTGCCCAGGGAGCTACCGGCTTCCGGGGAGGAACGGATTTTCCAGCGATTGGCGGGCGCAGCCAGCCCTTTCGCACGATCTCGGCAAGAAGGGCATCCGGCGCTGTATCCGCCCGGCCGCTCCGTGGGGGACCGATTTCCGCGACAACCGTATCCCGATCCGTAACGAGGATCGTTTCTCCCGAAGCCGCCAAGCGCACGTATTCGCTCAACCTGTTCTTGAGGATCTTGAGCCCGACAGCCCGCATACAATGGATGGTAGCTCCTGGTAGCTACTTTTTCAACCACGCCACAGCGCGAGAGTCCGGATAGAATTGCCCGCCCGATGCCACGACCCGGTCCCGGAATGCCGGTGCCTGACCCGTAGTTTCACGAGTTCTCCTCCCCCGGGACGTTCCGCCACAATTTTCCGAATGCAGAAGGAACCTGAACGCGCTCGACCGGACCGAGATCGATCGGCTGGTGGGATCACCGCATCCCGTCCCCACATTCCCCACATCCTGACGGCCGGGTCCGGTCACGCGCCGAACCAGTTCCTGAGCAGCCGGGCGGACATATACGCCAGACTCGCGGCGGCGCCGCCGGTTGCCAGCGTCCCCAAAGCACTCCACCACATCGAGGTTCCCCGGATGCGGCCTTTCATCAACCCGATGCCGACAAAGACGCCGCCGGTCAGAACGACGCTTATCCGGAACGCAAAGGCCATGTCGCCGGAGACGAAAAGGAACGGCACGAGAGGAACGAAGCCGAACAGGGCGAACGAAGCGAACGTGACCAAGCCTTCGGAAACGGGGGAAGGCGGCCGCGGCGGCAATCCCCACTCCTCCGACACCATCGTATCGATCCAGAGCTGCCGGTTGGCCGTGATCGTCCGCACCGCATCCTCCAGCATCTCGCCCCGAAGGCCTTTCCGCTCCAGGATCTGCCGGACCTCTTCGCGTTCACCCTCGGGCACCTCGTCGATGTGGCGGTTCTCGATCTCACGCGCCTGTTCGATGGCATCCACCTGACTCCGGAACGCGGTGTAGTTGCTCACCGCCATACTGAAGCCGTCTGCCAGCAGGTTCGCAAATCCAAGGATGAGAATGACGACGACGGAGAGTTCACCTCCAACCGAGGCGGCAACGATGGCGAAGGTGGTGACGCCCCCGTCGATCCCCCCGAGGATGGCGCTGGGCAGGTAGCTCGGACGCACGTTGGCCAGCCGGCGCCGGACGGCGTCCGGATGGTGTTCGTGCTCGAGGTTGCTTTCGGTTCTCGCGGTCATTTCCTTCGGCGCTCCGATCGTCGACTACGGCATTATGGGCCCCGTTTCCGGTTCACTTCCACACCCGAGACACGTAGTTTCACGGGTTCACCCTCGGCCGGCACCTTGCGCAGAATCCACAGATGGGAATCTTCAACGCACTCGTTACCGGGCTCGCCGTGGCCGTGGCCCTCCCCGGCCAGGCCCTTCCGGGTCTCGACCCGATCACGGGGGAGGAAAGGGCGCACGTGGTCCGTGCCGGCGAAACCGTGACGTCGATCGGGGCGGCCGACGGAGTGGACTGGCGCCTCATTGCCCGCGAGAACGACCTCGATTCACCGGACGTGCTCCGCCCGGGACAGGTCCTCCGGATCGACAACCGGCACGTCGTCCCCCCGCCGCCTTTCGAAAGCGGAATCGTCATCAACGTTCCGCAACGGATGCTGTTTCACTTCGGCGACGGCCGGGTCCTTCATTCTTTTCCCGCCGGGGTCGGGCGTGTGGACTGGCCGACGCCGGTCGGAACGTTCGAGGTCACGGAACGCGACGAGAATCCCACGTGGGTCGTGCCGCCGGCAATTCAGGAGGAGATGCGTGTCAGCGGGCGACCCGTGGTCGACCGCGTGCCCCCGGGACCCTCGAATCCACTAGGCGCCTTCCGGATCCGGCTCGACGAACCCGGGTACAGCATCCATGGGACCAACCAGCCCAACTCGGTTTACGGCTTTCCGAGTCACGGATGCATCCGTCTCCGCCCGGAAGATATCGCGGAACTGTACCCGCTTACCGCCATCGGAACGCCGGTTCACATCATTTACCAGCCCGTTCTCTTTGCCGTCCTTCCCGACGGCCGCGCGTTCCTGGAAGTCCACCCCGACGTGTACGGGGATTCCGGCGATGCCCTCGAAGCCGCGAATCGTTTAATGGGTGAATCCGGACTGATGGCCGTGGATCCCGATGCCGTCAGATCGATCGTCGAGGAAGCCGCGGGAATCGCGCGTCCCATCGGCGTGGCGCCCCGCGAGTGAAGGGCCGCCAATCGCGAGAACACGTATTTTCCCCGGTTCTCGAAGCGCCGCCCGGCGCGCGACACTGGAGATTCTTCGACAGGCGCGCGTCCGCAACGCAAGCCGTGGACGGAGGAGATTTCAAACAGTCGTATTCAAACAGTCGTAATGGAGGAGCAAGGCGCATTTCAATGTTCCTTGTCTTGTTCCTGATCGTAGGAATTCCGCTTCCCTCTCTCGCGCAAGCGATCCAGTCGGAGATCTGTGTTCCGCAGTTCGTCGACGGAGTGATCGATTCGTTCCAATGGCGAACGACGTTGACGCTCCGGAACCAGGACCAAACCCAGTCCCAGGTGCAGATCCGGATTCGCGACATGGACGGAGACCCTCTCGGCCTCCGCATACGGCGTCGTACGATGCAGCAGGTCGAGGCGCACGACGTCATGGGCGGGCTCTTCTCCCCCGATCCGATCCGGGCCCGGGCGACCGTGGCGTACCGTTCCGAAGGAGATGCTCCGCTCGGGGTCGGTTACGCCGTCGTCCAGAGCCAGGAGCGCGTCCAGGCGCGGGTGATGCTCCAGCTTCACGATGGGGAAGGCCGCCTTTGGGCGGAGACGACGTACGTGCCGCAGCCGCTCTTCCGCAATGGGACGCTTCACGTCGACCATACCGAAAACGGCTCGATCGGCCTGGCCTTCGCCAATCCATCGGACACCACGCCGGCAACGATCACACTGGAGCTCTACTCGGAAGACGGCGTGCTCCTGGGAACGACGGACGTTGTGCTGGGCCCGGAATCACACATCGCCCGCTTCGTCCACGAGTGGCTGGCCGGACTGCTGGTTGACGACGCGGGCTATCTTTCGATTTCCAGCACGTCGCCCGTCTGTGGGATCGGCCTGATGTTTCGCGAGATGACGATGACCGAGGCCCCCCTGTTCGTCGACCAGGATTAGGGACTATCCAAGTGACTATCCACGGGACTATCCAAGTGACTATCC
>CAZTTI010000038.1:0-5598 GCA_964615925.1 uncultured Solibacteraceae bacterium | reverse complement strand
TCCATGTCGATCAGGAACATCTTGCCGGGCTCGAGCCGGCCTTTCTTCTTCACCTTTGCGGGCGGAATGTCCAGGACTCCGACCTCCGATGCCATGACCACGAGGTCGTCGTCGGTCACGTAATATCGGGAGGGCCGGAGGCCGTTGCGGTCCAGCACGGCGCCGATCACGCGACCGTCGGTGAACGCGATGGACGCCGGACCGTCCCACGGCTCCATGAGACACGCGTGGTACTCGTCGAAGGCCTTTTTCTCCTCGGTCATGCTCTCGTGACCGTCCCAGGCCTCGGGGATCATCATCATCACGGCGTGAGGCAACGAACGGCCGCCCATGACCAACATCTCCAGCGCGTTGTCGAACATCGCCGAGTCGCTTCCGCCCTCGACGATGACGGGGAACAGGTCCTCGATGTCCTTCCCGTAGAAGCCGGACCGGAACAGGCCCTGGCGCGCCCGCATCCAGTTCACATTGCCCCGGACCGTGTTGATCTCCCCATTGTGGGCCAGGTAGCGGAACGGATGCGCCAGGCTCCAACTCGGAAACGTGTTCGTGCTGAAACGCTGGTGGACCAGGGCAATGGCCGAGGTGACCCGCGGTGATCGGAGGTCGGGAAAATAGGTTTCAACCTGATCCGCCGACAACATGCCCTTGTAGACGATGGTCGCCGACGACATGCTGGGAATGTAGAAGTCGCCGGACGATTCGATCGACGACTGGGAAACGGCTCTCTCGATCCGCTTCCTCACCAGCAGGAGCGTCCGTTCGAAGTCCTCCCTGGGAGTTCCAGCGCCCCGGGCGACGAACAGCTGCCTCATGTGGGGTTCGCTCGATCTCGCCGACGACCCGATCGGGGAGTTGTCCGTGGGAACCGCCCTCCATCCCAGCACTTTATGTCCGGACCGGTAAACGGCGTCTTCGATCAGGGCCTTGATCCGGGAGATGTCCTCGTCCCTGTTCGGAAACGACACCATGCCGACTCCGTAGTCGCCTGGCGGGGGAAGTGTGCACCCGATGTCGTTGCACTCGACACGGAAGAACTCGTCGGGAATCTGGAGGAGAATGCCCGCGCCGTCCCCGGTGTTCACCTCGGAGCCCTTGGCGCCGCGATGGCTCAGGTTGACCAGAATCTCGAGCCCTTTCCGAACGATGTCGTGGGACTTGGTGCCGTGGATGTCGGCGACGAACCCCACGCCGCAGCTATCGTGCTCGAATCGTGGATCGTACAGCCCACCCTTGTAGAATCCCCGGCTCTGTTCCTTTTGATTGGTCATGTCGTCTTCCCCGTCGGCGGACACCGACAGCGACCCCCGGCCGGGGCGATACCATGCCCGCGGAGACGGCTCCGCATTCGATCCGTCACACGTCGCGGCGGCCGAATTCCGTAAGAAAATGTTCGAGCGAATACCGGTGAGGAGTTCCGGGTTCGATTCATCCCACACTGTAAAACTTTTCTGAAAATAAGTCATCCAGAAAATCAGTTCTGATTTACATAAGCCGCGCTTATTTTGTAAGGTACGCAAATGAATCTCGAGACGCTGTACCTCTATTGCGACGTCATCCGCGCGAACAGCTTTTCCCTCGGCGCCGCCGCCAACCACGTTTCTCAATCCGCGGCCAGCCAGGCCATCCGGCAGTTGGAACAGGAACTCGGGGTTCAACTCATCGACCGGACGCGGCGGCCATTCCGCGTGACGCGGGAGGGCAATATCTTTTTCGACGCCTGCCAGCAGGTCGTCGAGTGCATGGAGAGCGCGCGGGCGGAAATCACGGCGCGAAAGTCGCAGATCGAGGGTTCGGTCCGCGTCGCCGTGATCTATTCGATCGGCCTGACCGATATGGGTTGGTACACCCAGCAATTCACCGCGGCGTACCCGGAAGCCAGGATCCGGCTGGCGTACCTGCATCCCGACGAGGTCGTCGAGGCCGTCCTGGACGATGCCGCCGACGTCGGCATTCTTTCGTTTCCTGCACCGAACAAGGGGCTCATGATCATTCCGTGGAAATCCGAACCGATGGTGTTCGTATGCTCTTCCAGCCATCCGCTGGCCGGGTCCTCCATGGTCGGCGCCCGGGAAATCGCCCGGCAGCGCTTCGTCGCCTTCGACAAGTCCCTGTCGATTCGAAAGGCCGTGGACCGGGCGCTCCGGAACCGGCACGTGCGCGTCGAGGTCGCGATGCAGTTCGACAACATCGAGACGATCAAACAGGCGATTTCCACGCAGGACGCGGTCAGCATTCTTCCGCGCCCCAGCGTGAATCGCGAGGTCGAAGAAGGGATCCTGGTCGCGATTCCACTGGACATCCCCGACCTGGTTCGACCGGTGGGCATCGTTCACCGAAAGAAACCACTGGGCCCCACAGCCGCGGCGTGGGTCGAATTCCTGCAGCAGTACCGAATCGGCGATCAGGTGACGCCGGGCTGAAGGCGAAGCGAACGCGCGCTCCGGCCCGAAAGCGATTCACTTCAGGACGTGATCGTCGTGGGGACCGGCACGAACGAGACAACGAGCAGGATCAGTCCGATCCATGCGAGGACGATCTGCCGCCTCTCGAGCGGGATCGGGTCGGCCAGCGTCGGCGCATGCCGCGTCCCGAGCAGGACCATGAGGACGGCCCAGACGAACCATCCCAGCCAGAAGAAAATCCCGAGTGGGATCAACAGGAACACGGCGGTCTGCGAGATCCGCGAGTGCGCCCGGGGAAAGAGCGCATAGATGACGTGGCCGCCGTCGAGCTGTCCGATAGGAAGCAGGTTCAGCGCCGTCACCAGAAAACCCACCCACGCCGCGAACCCGATCGGATGAAGGTACAGTTCCATTCCCGCGGGTTCGGAGATCCCCATCAACGCGGCCACCGCGGTGAAGATGAGGGGTTCACCGAGACTCAAGCTGGGCCCCACCGAGCTGGCTTCGACCATCGTGGACCTGGTGAGGGCAATCGCCAGGACCGGAACGGCCACGAGGAAACCGGCGATCGGGCCGGCGACGCCGACCTCGAGCAGAGCCGCCCGGTGTTGGAACGGAGAGCGTATCCTGATGAACGCGCCGAAGGTGCCGATGAAGGTCGGCGCGGGAATGAAATACGGGAGCGTCGCGGAGATCCCGTAGTGACGGCACGTCAGGTAATGCCCCATCTCGTGGGCCATGAGGATTCCGAGCAGAGCCAGTGCAAAAGGAATCCCCTCGGCGAGAAGCGCCGGGTTGTTCAGGATCTGATCCAGACCGGCGATCGCGCCGTCTCCCGTGATCTCGCTCTGGAAACCGCTCATCAGAAACGTTCCCACGAACAGCGTGGAAACGATGGTGGCGGCGAACAGGACGATGTTGAGCCACGGGAATGAATGGAAGCGGCCGGGCTTTGAGACGTACGGCCCGGGATATTCGCCATTGTACTGCATGGGACGGGTGGAAAGTGAGCCCGGAACGACGCGCTTCCGGAAGGAAAACGGATAGTTCCGGAGTCCGATCAGAGCGACTGCAAGTCCTTGCCGGGCTTGAAACGAACCGCCTTTCCGGGAGGAATGCTGACCTCGGAACCGGTGCGGGGGTTTCGCCCGATTCCCGTCTTCCGGGGTTTAACCGAGAATACACCAAAGCCACGCAGTTCAATCCGATCGTCGTTCTTCAGGGCCTTCTTCATGGAATCGAAGATCGTGTCCACCGCCTGCTCCGCCTTCGTCTTGCTGACGCCGGTACGGGTGACGATCTGATTGACAAGATCGACCTTGATCACAGGGAACCTCCAGTGCGATAAACCGTTACCAACCTTGCGAAATTCATTTCCACTTGCTTTAACCTTCCCCGCCGGTGGAGCGGCACCGGCCCAATACGTATAGCGCAGGGCTATCTCTTTTGAAACCATATTCTTACCATACAAAGCCGAAAAAATACCACCGACGAGGAGACCAACCCCATGTCGATCAAGCCCGACGCCTGGATCCGACGTAAATCCATTGAAGACAAAATGATCGAGCCGTTCAGCGACAGCCAGGTCGCGGGGGGCGCGATCTCCTGGGGGCTGTCGTCCTACGGCTACGATCTCCGGCTCGCCGACGAGTTTCGCATCTTCACGCCTCCAGCCGGCGGGATATTGGACCCGAAAGCCATTCCCGACGAGTGTTATCACGCACATCGGGGGTCGACGTGTGAGGTGCCGCCGGGAGGTTATGTGTTGGGACGAACGGTCGAATACCTGCGTATACCGCGGGACGTGTTGACTTTATGCACGGGCAAGTCGACCTACGCGCGGGCCGGCGTTCTCGTCAACGTCACGCCGTTCGAACCGGAGTGGGAGGGGTACCCCACGATATCGATCGCCAACACGACACCGGTGCCGGTCCGGATCTATGCCAACGAAGGGTTGTGCCAAGTACTGTTCTTTCAGTCGGATGAACCCTGCGAAGTCTCCTACGCCGACCGCAGGGGTCAATACCAGGCCCAAAAACGGATCGCATACTCCAGAACGAAGGATTCCTGACTCAGGAGGGGGACTCCAACTTCCAGCGAGGGAAACCGAGATCGATCTGCCAGAAATCGAGGACGCGGGCGAGCGTCTGGTCGACCATTTCGTTGATCGACGCCGGCCGGGTGTAAAACGCGGGCAACGGCGGCATCACGATGGCCCCCATGGTCGCGGCCGATTCCATCAACCGGCAGTGACCCACGTGAAGAGGGGTTTCACGGAACAGCACGACGAGGCGCCGGCGCTGTTTCAATGTCACGTCGGCCGCCCGCGAGAGCAGATTGTCATTCGAGCAGTGGGCGATGGACGACAACGAGCGAACCGAACACGGCGCGACGACCATCCCGTCGACGGGGTACGAGCCGCTCGAAATCGGCGCCGCGAGATCGCGGATGCCGTAGACGTAGTCCGCCAGCCGCTCGACGTCTTGTACGCCGTAGTCGGTTTCCAACCCGACCGTCGCCTTGCCCATCTCCGTCATTACAAGATGGGTCTCGACGTCGTCTCTCTTGCCGAGGAGTTCGAGGAGACGGATCCCGTAGATGACACCCGACGCTCCGGAAATACCCACGATCAGGCGCTTCTTCATGGGCGGCATAACGCGCACGGACAGAGACGCCGGAGATAGTCGAAGCTGTAGATCCCAGTGTGGTGGCCGTCGCTCCAGTTGAATTGGAGGGCGTATCGGCCGACCGTCTCGATCGCGCGGAACTCGAGATCATCGGGGATGTGCATCGGCAGAACCAACCGTTCGCCCGTGTCCTCGTCCTGGCAGGACGCGCACGGACATTGTCCCCGTAGGACGGGCCCGGCGAAGTGGCTCTCGTGTCCGTCTTTCCAGACGATCAGGAGTTCCTGGCTGGAAACTTTCTTGATGCGCGCGGGATCGGCCGCACCGGAAGCGTCGTGGTTCATGAACAACCGGCTCCAGACTATTCAATCTCGAGCACGGGAGCATCATAATTCCGGATGCTGACCTGCGCGGCCACCTGCTCGGCGATCTGACGGAGGACGACGCTGGAAGCGGCTTCCGGATCGGCGACGACAATGGGGTTCCCCAGGTCGGCCTGCATCCGGATCGGCATGTCGAGCGGGACTTCGCCGAGGAACGGTATCCCCATCTCGGCGGCCGCCCGG
>CAZTTI010000037.1:0-9473 GCA_964615925.1 uncultured Solibacteraceae bacterium | reverse complement strand
ACTTCAGCCAGCCCATTCAAGCAGATCATGGCCATCCGCCGCGAAGAGTTGCCGGAAACGCTGATGATGTCGTTCTACTTCTTCCTCGTCATCGCGACGTTCTGGATCCTGCGGCCGTTGAAGACAGGACTGTTCATTGAGTACTACGACCAGCTCCCCTTCCGGTTCCTGGCTTGGGACTTCAACGCCGCCCAGGCGCAGAACATCGCGAAGGTCGGCAACATGGTCGTGGCGTTCGCCGCCGCCGCAGCCTTCGTCTACCTCTCCCGGAACTTCCAGCGGGAACGCCTGACGCAAATCTTCGCCGGATTCTCGATCGCCTGCTTCGCCATCCTCGCGCCCTTCGTCCGCGATCCCTCCGCCGGCGTCGTCTGGAGTTTCTATTGGTGGGGCGACCTCTACAACACCCTCATGGTCGCCTCGTTCTTCGCGTTCCTGAACGACGCGGTCACACCGGACTCCGCGAAGCGGCTCTACGGCGTCATCGTCCTCGGGGGCGTCGCCGGCGGGGCGTTCGGATCCATCGTCCTCGCAAACTGGATCTCGGCCCTCAGCGTCTCCCAATGGATGTGGGTATCGGCCGCGCTGACGGTTCTGGTCGGCATGACGGCGTCGATCGCCGGCCAGCGCTTTCGCGCGAAGCAGGTGCCGGCCGATGGGCGGGAGGCCGCCGAGCCGCGAAGCGTACCGGAGAAACGCTCGCTCGTCGCCGCGGGCCGTATGGTCTTTCGCTCGCGCTATTTGCTCTCGATCGTGGCCATCGTTGGACTCTACGAAATGGTTTCTACGATTATGGACTTCCAGTTCAGCTCGACGATCTCCTATTACCTCGACGGCGCTGCGATCTCCGAGCAGTTCGCCCGCGTCTTTGCAGTCACCAACGGCGTGGCCCTCGTCGTCCAGCTCTTCGTCACGAGTTTCGTCATGACGCGTTTCGGAGTCGGCGCGGCGCTCGTCTTCCTGCCGGTCGCGGCACTGTTCGGATCGGTGGGATTCCTGGCTGCTCCCGTCCTCCTCACGGGAGGGCTTCTCAACACGGCGGACAGCGGGTTCGCGTACTCCATCAACCAGTCGGCCAAAGAAGCGCTGTACACGCCGACCGGCAGGAACGAAAAATACCAGGCCAAGGCCTTCATCGACATGTTCGTCATGCGGTTCGCCAAGGCCGTGGCCGTGGGCCTCAGCCTGACGCTCACGACCCTCTTCACCGGGTACGCCAGCGTCCGGTGGCTGTCGTTGATCACCGTCGCCATCCTCGTCGTCTGGATCATGATCGTCCGGTACGCCGGCCGCGAGTTCCGGGAACGAACGGCGCCTGCGCAGGGCCGGACCCGTTCGCAGGATGCCGATCCCTCCGCAAGCCCGATCGGGGCCCGCGAGACCCACGCGTAGCCCCATGTCCGGACGGACTCTCGCTGGCCCGCTGGCCCTCGTCCTGCTGTTCGCCGGGGCCTGCAGCCACACGCGACCTTATTTTCCGGACCCCGCGTTCCAGCCCGTCACGGCGGCGGCCGACGACGCCGACCTCGATTCGCGCCTGATCCTCGCCGGGGACGCCGGCGAGCCCGATCCGCCCACTTTGGCGCGCCTCGCCGAGTGGGCGCGGCGGTCTCCCGAAGAGACCCTCGTCGTTTTCCTCGGAGACAACATGTATCCGGAGGGCATGACGCCCCGGCGGCAGGACGAAGCCTCGATGAGGCTACTTCCCCTGATCGACGCCGTTACCGGGTCCGGAGCGCGATCCCTGTTCATCCCGGGGAATCACGACTGGGCGGACGGAGGACCGGGAGGCCTCGAAGCCGTTCGCGCACAAGCGGCATACGTTCGGACCCACACCGGACAGGGTGACGTTTTTCTTCCCCGCGACGGCTGTCCCGGACCGGTGACGATCGACGTTTCGTCCGCGCTCCGCATCGTGGCGATCGACAGCCAGTGGTGGCTCCACCCCTGGGAAAAACCCGTCGAGGAATGCCGGTTCGCCGATCCCGGCTCGTTTCGGAGCGAGCTTGCATCCCAGGTGGACACGGATCGAGATGTCGTGATCGTGGCGCATCACCCACTCGACGGCCACGGACGGCACGCGGGATTCTCCTCCCTCCGCGAACACCTGCTTCCGCCCATCGCCGGCTCGCTGATCGCGCTGTGGCGGCGGCTGGCCCCGCGCGCTCAGGACTACGGGTCCGAAGCCTATCGCGCGATGACGGATCTCTTCCGATCGGGCCTGGAGCGTCCGCCGAGGGGAGAACGCCTCCGAATCTGGGCGTCGGGGCACGAACACAGCATCGAGATCCAGGAGTCAGATGTCGTGGACTATGTTCTGATCAGCGGGTCGGCGGCCAAGACGACGCCCGTCGGCGATGGTCCGGCCACGTTGTTCGCCCTCAGCCGTCCCGGCTTCATGGTGCTCGACTTCCAGTCGTCGGGGAGGGTCCTCGCCCGCGTCATCGAGCCGGATCGGGACCATGCGTTCCTGCTTCGGGATCGCTGATCACTCGGGGAACTTGCCGTCACGCGCAAGGTTCCGATCGATGGACTGCCGTGAGAGCAGGAGCCGGGACAGCGCTTCGCGCTCGTTTTTGACCGCGCGGCGCGGCCGACGATCCTCCAGCAGGGGCCAGATCTTCGCCCGGATTTCCTGAGGGAGGACGCTCTCGAGATATTCGAGGGCCGTGCCCCGGAGTTGTTCGTCATCGGTGTACAGGCCCCGGAGGGCGATCCGGACCGGTTCGCGGTCCAGGAAGAGAGACAGTATCCGGAACACGTGCTGGAGGCTCAGGTCGACCTTCCGGTCGAGGCTCCCTTCGAGTTCGATCGTGAAATCGGAGTCGACGAGCCGGCGCGCCCGCCATCGTTTCGGATCGATCGCGAGCTCTTTGAGAACCGCGGCCTCCAGGCGCTCTCGCGGAACGCCAATGCTCCCGTTCCGGTCCCGGATCCGCGCCAACGCGCCCGCGCACTGGTAACGGACTTCGAAACGCTCGTCGTTGAGCCCGAGCATCAGCCCTTCCACCGCCAGCGGGGAATTGGAACCGGAGAGAGCGCGCGGAATTCGCCGCCGCACGGCGAAGTCCGTATTCGGGTCGACCAGGACATCGGCCAATTGTCCCGATATGCGGTCGACCGACCGCTCGAGCGCGGCGAGGGCTGCGCCGGAGGCCTCGTTCCAGGCCAGCAGATCGATGATTCGGGCCGCCGAGGCCGGCCGGACTTCGATCGCCGCCAGCGCGTCCCGCACCCGGATGGGGTCGCGTGAATTCAGGGGGTCGCCCGCGTCGGCGTCCGCCGGGGATCCTTCCGCCCGCCGAGCAACCTTCGGGGACGACGTCGTCGTGGGATCTTTCATCACCCGGCTCATGTCGAGACTCCGAAGCGTCGTCAGCACCGACGTGGGAGTGCCTCCCGAGAGGCCGCCTTCGAGTTCCTCGGCGCGATTCACGAGCCGGCTCTTCAGCGATTCGACGTAGTAGCGCTGCAAACGGCCGCTCAGGGAGAACGCCGCTCCGGAAACCACGATGGAGACGACAAGGATCGCGGTGACCGCATTCCAGGGGATCAGCAGCATGGCCGAAATCACGGCGGCGGCGGCGATGTCGCCGACGCGGTCGCAACCCACGTCGATGATGGCCTTCGACGCCCGCTTGTACTGGGCCGAGATCGGCACGTAAAGGAGTTCGTACGCGGATCGGAAGATCGAGCTGCGAACGGACGACTCGCCCCCTCTCGCCAGCGTCGCCGCGGCGACGCCGCCCAGGCCCAAAACGGCAAATCCGCCGAATGCCGTCACCAGGGGCAGCACCCCGATGGTCCGGGAGAGTCCGGCCCGCTCGAGCAAAGGACGGCTGACCAGGCTCTGAAGGACGAGCGTCGCCACGCCGACGGCCGCATAGAACAGAGCGAAGAACCGCAGCAGTTCCTCACCTTCGCCGAATCGTTCGTACGCGATCGACTTGAACGCGTAATCGATGAGGGTCCCCGAGCAGGCGACCATGATCGTCAGCATCGCGATGTTCCGGAGGTACCCGGCCCGCAGGACGTTCCGCACACCGGACGTGAACGTCGACGTGTCCCGGATCCGGCTTCGGACCGGAGGTCTTCCAACCGCGAACAGAGCAATGGCCGAGATCCCGTGCATCACCGAGAGGGCGGGGAGCACGACCGCGGCCGAGGAAGTCCCGGCAATCCTTTCCGCCACGAGCCCACCCACGACGCCACCGATGGCCGCGCCGCGTCCGATCGCCGCGATGGATTGTTTTCCGGCCCGGGGATCGAAGCGCTCGTTGATGGTCGACCAGAATCCGGAGACGAGAAACGATCCCAGGGCCGCCACGTGGAGGTAGATGGCAACGGCCCCGAGTGGAGGGCTTCGATACCACAGCGCCCACTCCCCGAGGAGCAACACGGCGCTCGCGAGAAACGCGGCGGGGACGACGAATGCGGGTCCGCGGGCGGCAACCAACCGGGACGCAAACAGGACCACCACAATCGAAAACACCGCCGCCACCGCGATCATCGCCGGCAGCGCCTCGACACCAAGCGTGGAGAGGAACAGCGCGTCACGCGCCGCCTTGATACCGACCTGGTGGGCAATCATGGCGAGCGCGCCGAACGTCGCGGCGTTGACGGCGGTTCGGTTACGGGCCGGAATCATCCCATCAGGTTCATCTTGCCGAGAACCGCGAGATAACGGTCGTCGGAACGGAGCACGTCGAACGCAGGCTCACACATGATGTAGACCAGGTTGCTCTCCTTGCGCTCGAGAGCCGTTTCGACGAGGTCGAAAACCGGGGGCATGTAGCCCAGCACGACGCACAGGAAGGCGAGCGGGATTCTGGGCTGCGGGGTTGGACCCTCGGCACGCACCAGGCCGTCCAGACGGCGGCGCGCTTCGGTCCAGTCACCCGAGGCGGCGAGCCGAACCGTCTGGTAGAGATCGTCCTGGATCCTCCCATTGGTGATGGTGTTCATGCGATCGAAGACTCCGAGAACCTCTCCGAAACAGCGCTGGACCAGGCACGTCAGCGATTTGTCGAAGAGCGTCCCGCTGAACCGGGGAAAACGCGCCGCCGTGCGATCGAACTGAACGATGGCGTCCTCGTACCGCCGCGCGAAGTGCAGCACTCTTCCGACCGCCGTGCTGATGATGGGCGAATCGGGGTCGAGCTCGTGGGCCTTCCGAATCTCGACGACGGCTTCTTCGGGACGGTTCACCGACGACAGGAACATGGCATAGTGGTGCCGGACATGAGCGATGTCCCGCTCGAGGCCCAGCGCCACCCTGAATTCGCGCTCGGCCCTCTTCCAGTTCCAGTCCAACCGGTAGTGGACCAGCGCAAGCGCCACATGCGCTTCGGCCGACGCCTCGTCGAGCACCACGGCCTTTTCCGCGGCCGCCCGCGCCTTTCCCGTAACGTCCTCGGGATTCCTGGCGCAGAACAACTGCGGACAATCCAGGTTCAGCAGAATGTAGGCTTCGGCGAGCCCGGCATGCGCCAGCGCATACTCCGGATCGAATTGGGCCGCTTCCTCGAAACGCGCGATGGCAGCGAGCGTGTCGCTTTCGGTCCGCTGGTTGAGGTGAAAACGGCCTCGGAGGTAGCAGTTGTAGGCGT
Source organism: uncultured Solibacteraceae bacterium (assembly GCA_964615925.1). Taxonomy (GTDB): domain Bacteria; phylum Acidobacteriota; class Terriglobia; order 20CM-2-55-15; family 20CM-2-55-15; genus JAJEDW01. The sequence continues at coordinate 3,864 of CAZTTI010000037.1, read as the reverse complement.
CGACGTTCTCCGTGGGGCGCCGGGACGGGCGGCTCGCACCCTCGGCGGACAGTTCGACCCGGAGACGGCCCACGATGTTCTCGGTGATGTCGTCCTGAAGGGCGAAGATGTCCGACATCTGGCGGTCGTACCGCTCCGACCACAGGTGATAGCCGTCGGCGACGTTGATCAACTGGGCGCTCACGCGAAGCCGGTCGCCCGCCTTGCGCACGCTCCCCTCGAGAAGCGTATCGACGTTCAACGCCTCACCGATCTCGCGAACATCGGCGTCTTTTCCCTTGAATTGGAATGTGGACGTGCGCGACGCCACGCGCAATCCCTCGACTCGCGTCATCGCGTTGATCAACTCCTCGGCGAGGCCGTCGCTGAAGTATTCGTTGTCGGGGTCCGAGCTCAGGTTGACGAACGGCAACACGGCGATCGAACGGCGCTTTCTGTCCGGCCCCCTCCACCAGCCGAACGGGGCCGGAACAGACGGTTCAGCGCGATCCCGGCTGAGGTTGACGAGGTCGTTCCACAACTGGCGCGCGGATCGGTACCGGGCCGATCGTTCCTTCTCGAGAGCCTTGTAGATGATACGTTCCAGTCCGGCCGGCAGATCGGGGTTCACCACGGTGGGCTCGGGGGGGCGCTCGTGCAGAATTGCGTCGAATGTCCCCGCGTCGGTCGCCCGTGCGAAGGCTTTCACTCCGGTCGCCATCTCGTAGAGCACGGCTCCCGTCGAGAACAGGTCGGACTGCGCGTCCAGCGCGTCGCCGAGGGCCTGCTCCGGCGACATGTACGCCACCGTGCCGACGATGGCGCCGGCGCGTGTCAGCATGTTCTGGGTCGAGACGTCCCGCAGTTTCGCCAGCCCGAAATCCAGGACCTTGACCTGCTCGCGATCGCTCACGAAGATGTTCGCGGGTTTGATGTCCCGATGGGTGATGCCTTCGGTGTGGGCGGCGTCGAGGGCTTCGGCCATCTGCATCGCCAGCCGGACCAGGACCTCCGAGGCCAGCGGTGACGGGCGGGCCTTCGTGGCCACGGGAACCGCATAGTCCTGGACCAGCGATGCGATGTGCGGAGGCAGGTCGAGGGCGGCGTTCGTCTGGCCCGACGAGGCCAACCCCGGGTGGGAACCGCCCTGGATCATTTCCTCGAGCGTTCGACCCCGCAGCAACTCCATGATCAGGTAGGGCCGCCCCTCGTAGTCGCCCACGTCGTAGATGGCGCAGATGTTGGGGTGGTTCAACCGGGCGGCCGCGCGGGCTTCCAGGCGGAATCGCTCGACGGCGCTCGCGTCGTTGCGGGCATTCTGAGGCAGGAACTTGATGGCGACCTCGCGGTCGAGGGACCGGTCCCGGGCACGGTAGACCACCCCCATGCCCCCGCCGCCGATCTGATCGAGAACCTCGTAGTGCGAGATCGTTTGCCCAATCATTCGCCCCACCCACCGGCAGAATCGCGCCACCCGGGACCCGGCCGGTGTCCGCGATTCTGCCGAAACGACGATACTAGCACGGGACCGATGGACCGAATCCGCCGTCCCCCGACGTCGCGATTAAAACCGCGCCGATCATCTGGCCGTTGAAGAAACGGCCGCTTTGCGGCGGTGTCGGGAGATGACGGGCAAGCGCGGCCACGCCCAGGGAGACACGGCCGCCCGGCAAGGGAAAAGGGCCGCCCTACGGCAACGTGAAGACCATCAATGTGGGGCTTCCCGAATCCGGAGGCGCGAACGCGGGAGGCGACGTCGGCTCCTGGTTTCCCCGGCCGCGGCCGCCGAAGCCCCTGCCCCCGAGATTGCCTTGTCCGCCCGCCAGCGCCACGTACTGCTTGCCGTCGAGCATGTACGTCATCGGCGGACTCATCCCACCTGTCTGGCCGGTTCGGACCTCGAGCAAGAGATCGCCGTCGTCGGCGCTGTATGCCATCAGGCGCCCGTCGTTGATCACCTGGAAGACCACGTTCCCGGCCGTCGCGAGCGCACCGCCACCGCTTTGGCCACCGCCCATGCGGAACCAGCGCTCGGTCTGCGTCGCCGGATCCCAAGCCGACAGAATTCCGCCGCGGCCGCCCCCGAGGTCCCGCGCGGGGCCCCAGACGGGCGGCTCCAGGATCGGCACCGGTTCGGCGCCGCGGGCTCCGCGCCCGAACACGATCCCCAGGTTCTGCACACCGGTGATCTCGGAAAGCTCTTCTTCGGCGGTGAACGTGAACGAGTTGCTGTGCGCGACGGGCATGTAGACGAGACCCGTATCGGGGCTGAACGCCATCTGCGCAGTGTTGTGGCCCTGGACCGGACGCACGGTCACGCCGCGTTGGGCCGTGTACATCGCGTCGGGGTGGACATCGGGATAGCCGGTTTCCGGATCGATGCCGCGGGCCCAACTGATCTCGGAAAACGCGCCGGCGGAAATGAATTCACCCGTGACACGATCGATCACATAAATGAACCCGTTCTTGTTTGCCTGCATGATGACCTGGCGTTCCTGACCGTCGATCTCGATGTCGGCGAGAACCAGGTGCTGGACCGCATCGTAGTCCCACTGATCGCCGGGCGTGCACTGGAAGAACCAGCGCAACTCGCCGGTGTCCGCATCGACAGCGACGATCGACGCGGCGTAGAGGTTGCCCAATGCCGGCGTGTTGCTTCCCTGACGAAGGTCCTGTGGCCACGGCGTGCCGTTTCCCGTGCCGAAGTAGACGAGGTTCGCGTCCGGATCGTACGCCATCCCGTCCCAGACCGAACCGCCCCCGCCATAGATCCACCACTCACCGGTCCAGGTCTCGGCCGCCACTTCCATGGCTTCGTTTTCGAAGCCGAGCGCGGGGTTGCCCGGGACGGTCCAGAAGCGCCAGATCTCGCTGCCGTCCTCGACGTCGAGCGCGAGAACGTATCCGCGGAACGGCGGGAACTCCGCTCCCGCCATGCCGATGACGGCCTTGCCATCGAAGACCCGGGGCGCCATCGTGATCGTGTAGGACACCGAGTCGGGCGGAACGACGAGGACCTTCCACAGTTCTTCGCCGGTCGCGATGTCGAGCGCCGCCATGTGCCCGTCGACCACGGGCACGATCACCTTGTCTTCATAAAGGGCGACTCCGCGGCTGATCACGCCGCAGCAGAGACGATCGGTTCCGGGAGCATCGATCGCGCGGTCGACCTCGGGGTCGTAACGCCAGATCTCCTCGCCGGTCCGGGCGTCGATGGCGAACGTGATACTCCAGTTCGTGATGCTGTAGATCACGCCGTCGGCGAAGATCGGCGTGGCCTCCTGGGGGCCGCCGCCGGCGCCGATCTCGGCCGACCACGCCGGGACGAGACCACCGGCATTCGAGTCGTTGATCTGGTCGAGCTGGCTGTAGCGCTGCTCGTAATAGCCATTGTTGATCATCAGCCATTCGTCGGCGTTCGAGTCGGCAGCCCGGAGGACGTCGTCGGAAAAAAAGTCTGTCTGAACGGCCTCGGCGGTGGAAGCCGCCACGACGAGCGCCAGAAAACAAACCAGCCAAACGGCAGAATGAGAGCGCATCGGACCTCCTGTATTCGAGTTCATCAGACCAGCGCGCGGCGCAACGTGTCAAGTGCGCAGGAAGAAAGGACTTTCCAAGTTCTCTCGACCCTGACGACTGTTATAATCCTGCGGACCCGCTCCCCGAACGGGCGCGCTCGAATCAGGATCTCCGGACTGGAGCAGTCCGACCAACGCACGAGGCGAAACTCCTTCCTCGAGGACGTATCATGTCGTCATCCGAAGCTTTTTCCCGATCCTTCAAACTCCCATCCAGCGTCACGCTGCCCAAGACGGCGGCATCGGTCCGCCTCGCGGCCGAAACCAGCGGCGACGTCCTCGAAGCCATCGCCAAGGACGAGCCGTT
>CAZTTI010000036.1:0-2875 GCA_964615925.1 uncultured Solibacteraceae bacterium | reverse complement strand
GCGCGATTGTCCGTCATCCAAAGTACGAAGGGCGCCTCCGTCGCCGAAGGCGCCCCCGAATCAAGATCCTGCACGACCCCTTACCGGATCGGCACGGGAATGAAGCCGCCGGCGAATTGCGCGGCCGGATCGATCACGCGGAGCGCGATCGTCGTAACGTTGGAGCCCTGGAGCGCGTCCTCGGCCCCGCGGAAATCATCCACATCCGTAACCAGGACCCGCTCGCTTCGGCCGATCCGAACCTCGGAGATGATGAGGTTGCGGGTCAGTCCCGCTTCCGCACCCGGCCCGTTCGGATCGACGGCCACAATCAGAACGCCTTCGACATCCCGGCCGCCCGGCATCTCCCGGATCTGTGGAGTGAGGTTTCGGACCGTGACCCCCAACGTCTCGCTCTCGAACTCCGAACCTCCCGGAGCACCACGCCGCGGGAGGTTGTCGGTTAGCGCTGGACGCCTTGGATTCGATGGACGCGCCGCAATCGTCAGAGTCATGTTCAGCGTCTCTCCGACCCGGTCCACCGTCAGAGCAACCGGATCGCCCACGCTCTTGGCCACCACGGTACTAAGCAGGTCATCACCTTTGGTCACGGGGTTCCCGTCCACGGCAGTGATGACGTCTCCGAACTCGAGGCCGGCGGCTTCGGCCGGGCCACCCGGGATCACGGCCTGGACGAGCACACCCTGGTCATGCCCGACCGACTCGAGCTGGAGGCGATCCTCGGTGTATTCGATCCCGATCCATCCGCGCGTCACCTGTCCGTTCGCGATGATCTGGTTGTACACGTCGACCGCCACGTTGGACGGCATGGCAAAACCGATGCCCGAAAACTGCCGTGTCCCCGAGATGATGGCCGTGTTGATTCCGACCACTTGACCCTGGAGATTGACCAGCGGTCCGCCGCTGTTCCCCGGGTTGATCGCCGCGTCGGTCTGGATGAAGCGCTGGAACTGGCTTTCACTGGCCTGCCGCCCGGTGGCGCTCACGATCCCAGCCGTCAGGGTCTGGTCAAAGCCGAACGGGCTGCCAACGGCCAGAACCCAGTCGCCGACGGCCAGGCCGTCCGAGTTCCCGATCTCGATTGCCGGCAGGTTGGAAACGGGATCCGTGATCCGGATCACCGCGATATCGGTTTCCGGATCGCTCCCGACCACTTCGGCGTCGTATTCGGTGTCGTCGGCGAGGCGCACGTTGATCGAGGTCGCGCCCTCGACGACGTGGTTGTTGGTCAGGATGTAGCCGTCGGGATCGACGATGAAGCCCGAACCTTCGCTCGGACGGACCTGCGGCAGGCCGTCCGGCGCGGGCGTGGGCAGACCGAACCCGAAGAAGTCCTCGAATCCTTCGGGCAGCCCGCCGAACGGCGAGAGCAGTTCCGCCGCTTCCATCCGGACCTCGACTTCAATGTTCACGACCGCCGGACCGACGCGCTCGGCAATCTCGCGGAACGAGTTGGAGAGTTGAACCGGCTCGGGAATCGTCAGTGGAGTCGGACCGTCCTGCGTCGCGGAGACCTGCTCGGAGATGACGGTCCCGATGGCCACGCCCATCGCCAGCGTCAGCACTATGAGAGCAGAAGAGAGTAAACGTCGTTGTCGCATGGATTTACCTTCCAATGACTTCCAGATTTTGTCTGTCGTCGAATCGCTTGGGCGGAATTATAACGCACCGCTGGGATTCGACGAAGGGAACCCAAGCTGCGCCGGGAAACGATCCCCCGCCGCTCGAACCGGTTAGACGCACGACGAAACAATTCGTCACCTGGGCTCCTGACATACAAACCGCAGCGTTCCTCGCTGCGGTTGCGCGGAGGCGGCGGTAGCCGCCGGAGCGGAGGAATAAGATCAGATCGTTGATCCCCAACCCCTACGTCCCCGCCGCGAGGCTCCGGGTCGCCCGCAGCCGGCGTCCGGCCTCGTCGAGCGTCTCGAGATGCTTGCAGAACGTGAACCGGACGAGGTCGCGGCCCGATCGCGGGTCGCGGAAAAAGCTGCTGCCCGGGACGGCCGCGACGCCGACGTCCTCGATCAGGTGACGCGCGAACCCGACGTCGTCGGGATAGCCCCACCCGGAGATATCGCACATCACGTAATACGCGCCCTGGGGAACGATCACGTCGAATCCGGCGGATCCGAGGACCTCCATCATCCGGTTCCGGCGCGTCGTGTAGTCGGCCGCGAGCTTCGTGTAGTAGTCGCCGGGAAGCCCAAGCGCTACCGCGCCGGCTTCCTGGAGCGGCGCGGCCGCGCCCACGGTCAGGAAGTCGTGCATTTTTCGAATCGAATCCGTCAACTCGGCGGGCGCGATGACCCAACCCACCCGCCACCCCGTCACGCTGTAGGACTTCGAAAGGCTGTTCACGACGACGGTCCGCTCGCGCATGCCGTCGATCTCGAGCATCGACGTATGGGTTGCCCCGTCATAGAGGATGTGTTCGTAGATCTCGTCCGTAATCGCCAATGCATCCCACTGGTGGCACAGATCGGCAATCGCTTCGAGCTCGACTTTCGAAAAGACCTTTCCCGTGGGGTTGTTGGGCGTGTTGATGACGATGGCCTTCGTCCGGTCGTTGAAGGCCGCGGCCAGCTCGTCGGGATCGAACGTCCAGTCGGGCCGGCGGAGCTGGACGTATCGCGGCGTGGCGCCGGAGATGATGGTGTCCGGTCCGTAGTTCTCGTAAAACGGCTCGAAGATCACCACCTCATCGCCGGGGTTGATGATGCCGAGCAGCGTCGCGACCATGCCTTCGGTGGACCCGCAGACGACGGTGACTTCGCGGTCCGGATCGATCTCGACGCCATTGAACCGAAGCACCTTGTCCCGAATGGCGTCGCGCATGCGCTTCGCGCCCCAGGTGATGGCGTATTGATTGAAG
>CAZTTI010000035.1:0-10614 GCA_964615925.1 uncultured Solibacteraceae bacterium | reverse complement strand
TCATGAGTTCACCCTTCCCGACTTCGACTCCTTTAAGAAGGATGGAGTATTGCTGCGCGCCGAGCTTGAGGTTGTCGGTGATGTTCACGGGGGGGACGATCATTCCGAGTTCCTGCGCCAACTGCTTTCGTATCGACCGTATCCGCGCCAAAAAATCCCCGCGCTGTTGCGCGTCGACGAGGCCGACCAGACCGTAACCGATCTCCACGGCGAGGCTGTCGATCTTGAGGAAGGCCGTCGCCCGCTCGACGGTTCCATCGTCGGGGAGAGGCTCGGCTGAGGGTTTCGGGAGTGCGTTCCGCTCGGCGATTCTGGAGGAGATCACCCCGATCGCGCCCAGAGTGGATCCGAGCACGAGAAAGGCGACGGTCGGAAGGCCCGGAACGAGCCCGAGGCCCCCGACGATGCCCGCGGCAAAAAAGACGGCCTTGGGATTCGAGAAGAGCTGGGTTCCGACCTCCTGTCCCAGGTTCGTCTCCGCCGCGGCTCGCGTCGTCACCAGACCGCCGGCAATCGAGATCAACAGCGACGGAATCGCCGTGACCAACCCGTCGCCGATGGTGAGGATCGTGAAGGTCGTCACCGCGTCGATGGCGGGCATTCCGTTCTGGAACATCCCGATGAAAAGGCCGCCGATGATGTTGATCAGGGTGATGAGGATCGAGGCCATCGCGTCGCGCTGCGTGAATCGAATGGCCCCGTCCATCGCCCCGTAAAAATCCGCCTCGCGGCTGACTTCCTTGCGACGCGCGCGCGCTTCGTCCTGATCGATGATTCCCGCATTCAGGTCCGCGTCGATGGAGAGCTGCTTCCCCGGAAGCGCATCCAGAGTGAACCGCGCGGTCACTTCGGATATTCGAACCGCACCGTGGTTGATGACGACGTATTGGATGACGATGAGAACGATGAAGATGATGAGGCCGACGGCGTAGTTGCCACCAACAACGAACTGGCCGAACGCCCCGATGACGCTTCCGGCCGCGCCCGCGCCCTCCGCCCCGTGCATCAGAATCAAGCGCGTCGACGCGATGTTCAGGGAAAGGCGAAACAGGGTCGTCAGCAGGAGAATTGACGGAAACGCCGAGAACTCCACGGGGTTCAGCACGTAAACCGCGGAAAGAAGCACGACCACCGAAAGCGCGATATTGGCGGAAATCAACAGGTCGAGGACAACCGGCGGCAGCGGGACCAATAGGGCCGTCAGGATGACGACGACCACCAGTGGCATTGCGAGCTGCGATTTCAAGATGGACTCCTCGACCGGCGTCACCTCGACACCGGGGATTTCGATCTGATCCGTGCAACCGGGATTCCAATCCCACGCGAGCGCGGGATTCGCCTCTCGTCGAGCGATTTCGTTCCGGCGCCCAGCCGCCGGTCACTGGCTGCTAGTTCTTTGGGTTCTGCTGTTTACGTATCTTGAACACGTAGGCAAGGACCTCTGCGACGGCCTTGTAGAGATTCAGCGGGATCTCCTGTCCGATGTCGACGCTGCGGTACAGGGCGCGGGCAAGCGTTACGTTTTCGACCCGTGGGATGTCATATTCCCGACCCACTTCCTTGATGCGTTCGGCCAACCAGTTTTGCCCTTTGGCGACGACGCGCGGCGCTGCCATTTCATCGGGACGGTATTGGAGCGCGACCGCATAGTGCGTCGGGTTGGTGATGATCACGTCGGCATCCTGAACGGCGGCCATCATGCGTTTTTTCGCCTGATCCCGCTGGATCATGCGGACCTTCCGCTTGATCTCCGGGCTGCCTTCCATTTGCTTGTTGTCCTGTTTGACCTCCGACTTGGTCATCTTGAGACTTTCCTCGTGGCGATGCCTCTGGACGAAGAAGTCCGCCACCGCGAGGAGGCTCAAAGCGATCAGGACATAGGTGAGGAGGCGGAGGATCACGGCGCGAAGCAATGCGTTCGACGCCTCGATGGGCACGCCGGGAGACCTCAGCAGGTCCTCCCAATGCTCTCCGATGATGTTCCATAGCGCGAGGCCGAGGACACCGAGCAGAATCAGGACACGTGCCCATTCCACGGGGGAAACCTTCGCCTTCAGGTTCTTGAGACCGCGAACAGGGCTGAGCTTCTCCCACTTGGGTTCGAGCGCCTTGGACGCGAAGTTCGGGAGCCCCTGCACGAGGTTTCCCGCGAGGGCCCCCACCCACGCCCCGGCCAGAACGGGAATGACGACGGCAAGGAAATACAATCCCGCCTCGTTGACGGCCAGGATCAGGGACTGCTCTGAACCCGAGGAATTGATCGCGATCTCCAGAAGGCGCCGTGTCAATCCGCGAAACCCGCCTCGCTGGTTCAGGACGAAGGCAAAGACGCCGGCCGCGAAGAGCAGCGACATGGTCGACGACACTTGCTGCGACTGGACGACCTGGCCTTCCTCCTTCGCCTTCCGGCGGCGGATGGAGGTTGGTTTCTCTGTTCTGTCGTCCTTCGCCATGTCCTACGCACCCAGGACGACGAAGTCGGAGATCTCGCGCATGATTGCCGGGAAGACGATCATGGTGGCGCCCAGCATGAAAAGACCGATGAGGACCTTGACGGGCATCGCGAGGATGATGGCGTTGAACTGGGGCTGCAGCCGCGCGAGGAACCCAACGGCGATGTCGGCGAGCAGGACGACAACGAAGAGAGGAAACCCGATCTTCCATCCGATCGAAAAGATGTTGGACGAAGTACGGATGAGGAGTTCGAACCAACTGTCCACGGGAGGCACCGTACCCATCGGGAACGAGTCGTAGCTCGCCCTCATCGCGATCAGAAACTCATGGTGCTGATTAGCCCCCAGGAACAACGCGTACCCCACCATGGTGAAAAAGCCGGCCATCAGGGTCGACCGGTTCTGCGTCTGCGGATCGATCGCGGTCACCGCGGAGAATCCCATGCTGAATCCAACCAACTGACCCGCAAAGTGAAGGACGGCGAAGGCGATCCGGATTCCCATCCCCAGGAGCAGGCCAACAAGGAACTCCCCCGGGATGAGCAGCATCGGTTGCTCGAAGGCCTGTTGCTGGAAGGGAACGAGGGGAGCGACCCCGGCCGCGCTCACGAATACGAGGAACATCCGCACCTGCGACGGGAGTGCCGGATTTCCCCAGATCGGAGAAAACAACAACATGGCGCCGATGCGGATTCCAACCATGAGGACATGGAGGATGTAAAAGTACGGGATTTGAAGTGCGAAGACCTCAGGCATTGCGTCATTGGATATACGCGTCGAAAGAAGTCAACAGCATCTCGGTGAAGGACACCATGTACCCCAACATCCAGGGAAAGATGATGAGGAAGACGACGAACGTGACCAGGATGCGGGGAACGAACGCCAGGGCCATGTCCTGGATGGAGGTGATCACCTGGCCCAGACTGACCGCGATGCCGACGACCAGGCCGGCGCCCAGCATCGGCAGGCTCACCAGGAGCACCGTGTGAAGCGTCTGCGTCGCAAGCTGGATGACGGTCTCTTCAGACATAGCTCTCCACCAAGGACGAGATAACGAGGCTCCACCCGTCCGCCATGACGAACAGGAGCACCTTGAACGGGAGGGACACCATAACCGGCGGGAGCTGCATCATTCCCATAGACAGCAATACCGACGCCACCACCATATCGATCACGAGAGACGGCAGGAAGAGGACAAAACCGATCTGAAACGCGGTTTTCACCTCGGAGATGATGAACGCCGGAATGACCGTGCGCATGGAAATCTCCTCGATCGTCTCCGGTGGCGGATCCGCGGACAGATCCGAGAAGAGCATGAGATCCGATTCGCGAACATGACTCAACATGAACGTCTTCAACGACGCCGCGCCCGCCTCGATCGCCGCGATCTCCTCGATTTCCCCGTTCGACCATGGCACGTACGCCTCGTTGTAGATCTGGTCCAGCGTCGGAGTCATCACGAACAGTGAAATGAAGAGCGCGAGGCCGATCAGGATCTGGTTCGAAGGAGCTTCCTGAGTGCCCAGGGCCTGGCGGAGAAAATGGAATACGATGATGATCCGCGTGAACGACGTCAGCGAAATGATGATCGACGGCAGGAACGTCAGGAGCGTCAGCAGAATGAGCATCTGAACGGGCAGGTTCACTTCGATCTGCCCGTTCCCCGCGTCGAGCGACACGGATGACGTACTCTGCGCCAGCAACACGGTCGATGCGAGCGATGCGTTCATTGTTATGACGCTTCCCGCGCAGGAAGCTTCTCGAGTATCGAAACGTGTTCGCGCGTCACCCCCAGGAGGATCTCCTCGTCGCGAACGCGAACGACAAGGACACGGCACCGGTCGCCGAGGTGGAGCTGTTCGACGACCTTCATGCTCTGGTTTCCCGCAATCGAAGGGACATACCTCTTCAACAGGTGAATCCCGGCGAAGATGGCACCGAGAATCAAGATCATCACTCCGATGAGCTGGAGGTATTGCATGGCCTCAGAGCTTCAGAATTTCGGTCAGGCGTACTCCCGAACTGTTCTCGACGACGATGACCTCGCCGCGAGCGACGGCCTGGCCGTTCGCGCAGATGTCGAAGGGCTCACCGGCAGGTTTAGTCATTTTCAGGATCTTCCCGCTCTCCAACCGGATGAGCTCCGCCAGTGGGATGCGCAATCGGCCGATCTCGATCGACACGCTCAGGGGAACGTCGCCGAGGGCGCGGAGTTCCGGCCGAACGACCTCTCCGAGGTTCGGGGCGGCAATGACGTCGCTGATGCTCATGACTGCGCGACTCTCAAAGTTGAATGACGAACTCGGTGAACATGACGTCGACGATGCGGGGTTCGTCGTAAAAGGGCGCGAGGCGCTCGAGGATCTCGGAGCGAAGGTGGTTTTTTCCTTCCTCGTCGATCAGTTCCCCGGAGCGCTTGCGGCTGAGCGTTTGCAGAATGACGTCACGCGTTTTCGAGAGCATGGTCGCGTTTTCGACGACCTCCTGAACCTCGTTCTTGTCGTCGACCATCAGGCTGATGGTCACCCGCAGGTAGCGCGGCGCGTCCGTGTCGGCGAGGTTGACGACGAACGGATCCAGCCCCACGACGGCTCCGTTCTTCATCATTTCGCGGATGTCGGCGTGTTCGTCGTCACCGGAAGCGGCCGAGGCCGGCAGCATTCCGGTCTGGAGAATCAACACCCACGAAACGACCCCGCCCCCGATGCTCGACAGGACGACGACGACCGCGATCAGGGCGGCCTTCCCGAGGGAGTTTCCGAGCGCAGCCAGCTTCCCGGTGATGCCCGCCTTTTTCCCTTCGTTCTTTGCTTCTTCGGACACGATATCCTCCCGGCGGCACAGGACCGCGCCATACCCCTTCCGGACCGAGAGGGTGCACGCCGTGGTCCAAGTTGTCCACCGGAGGGAGGAAACCTGCAGCTCTAAAGATCGAAAGAAGTTAGGACGATGGGATGATCAACTGAACCGCACGGCCGAGGGACGCGTTCTGTCAGACACGGCATCACCAGGATCGGCGAATGACAACGCATTGACAGGACGGGGAGTCCGACGGCCTAGTCCAGAGCCCGCGATGAGATCTCCTGAATGATGCGTCGCGCTTGCTGGGCCTTCTCTTCGACAACCGTGATGCGATACCTGGGTTTCTCGTCGGAGACCTCGAGCCCGAGCAGTTCCGCGCTTGCGAGGATGACTCCGATGCAGTTGTTCAGGTCGTGGATGGCCAGCCTCAGGAACTCCCTGTCATCAAGTGGATTACGAGAACTCCCTTCCATGGCTTGACATTACCACAGTCCCTTCGGGGTCGCGGCCGGGTTCAACTCCACCCGCGACCCCGGGAAGGGGTTACTGTCGGAGGTTCATGGTCTCCTGCAGAATCTGGTCGGTGGCGGTGATGACCCGCGCGTTGGCCTGATATCCCCTCTGAAAGGTGATGATCTTGGTGAACTCGGTGGCCAGGTCGACGTTGGACAACTCGACCGTCCCCCCAACGAGGCGGCCGTTTCCTCCCTGCCCCGGAAGCCCGATCAACACGGCTCCGGATGCGTTGGAACCAACGAACAATCCGTTACCTCGGGAGATCATTCCGTTTTCGTTACGGAACTGGGCCAAGCCCAGCCGCGCGATGTCGATCGTGAGCCCGTTGTCGAAGATTCCGGTCACGGTGCCGTCCGGTTCGATCGAGATCGAGCTCATACTTCCCGGCGGGACGCCGTCCTGGTTGTTGAACGAGACGGCGCTCTCCTTCGCCAGCCCGGAAAGATTGGGCTCTCCGTTGTCGGAGAGGAATTTCCACAAGAGGTCATTGGGCATGATCGCGCCGCCATTAGCCAGTAACGGAAGCCCGGCTCCGGGAATGACCTGGTCCGCGGCCGGAGGGAGAGTGGCCGGAGGTGCTCCGAGGAACGCGGAGGTCATTTGCCCATTCGAGTCGAAGACGACTGTTCCCTGGTCGGGGGTCGCCGAGGCAATGGCGTTCGAGATCAGGCTGAACTGGTCCGTGCTGGTCGAGGGGATTCCCTCGAAATCCCGATGCGGCATCGTGATGTCGAAGTTCCAACGGGTCTCACCCGCAACGACGCTGTCCTTGACGAATCGAATCGTCGCCACGTGAGGCTCGCCCAGAGAGTCATAGACCTGAATCGAGGTGCTGAACACGCCTCCCACCGGCGCTGCGGCATCCAGGTTGAGCGCCATTTCGATCGTTCCCGTCGGGTTCGAGAATCCCGTCGACGCCGGAACGCGGACGTCCGACATGAGGCCGCTCGTGTCGATCAGGCCGGTGTTCGGATCCCGGGCGTAACCCTGCACCCTGAATCCGCTCGGGTCGACGAGGTTGCCGTCGGCATCCATGGAGAAGTTCCCGGCGCGCGTGTAGAAGTTCCCCTCGCCGTTGTTCACGACGAAGAGGCCCTTCCCCTGGATGGCGACATCGGTTTCGCGGTTGGTCGTTTCGAATCCTCCCTGTGAGAACACGGAAGACACCTGGCCCACCTTCGAGCCAAGTCCGACATTCGCGCTCGACGCCGCGCTCGAGCCGGCAACCGTCTGTCCGAGGATGTCGGTGAACGACACTGTCTGTGTCTTGAATCCTACCGTGTTCATGTTCGCCAGGTTATTGCCGACGACGTTCAGGCCCTGGGTGTTGGTTGCCAGTCCTGAAAGCGCCGTCGTGAAAGTGTTCAGGCCCATATCGGTTTCTCCTTCGTTCTCTCGATCCTCAGCTTTCCGTGCTGAAAGGATTGGATTCCTTCGTTTGGGAGCCGTCGGCACCATCACCCGGTCCCGCAGCATGCGATTCCAGCGCCACCTCGACCCGCTCCATGACCTCGCGGATGTTGATCAGTTCCTCGACGCTGGTGAACTGCGCGAGCTGAGCCACGAATTCGGTTCCGTCCATCGGGTTGAGCGGGTCCTGACCCCGAATCTGCGCGATCAGCAATCTCAGGAACTGGGAACGCTGTTCGTCGCCACGATTGGCGCCAACGACCTGCGAGTCTGTTGATGACGTTGTTGAAGTTGCTGATTCGATCATTGCGCTTTACTCCTCGCCACCCTTGAGGCACCTGGCCTTCCAAACCCCGTTGACTCTCAACCCCTTGATAGCGCTGAACCGCCAGAACGGCCGCCCGCGCTCGAACAGGTGCAGAACGCGCCCACCCGGCAGATTTTGCTCAGGCTTTAGCCTTTTCCGGTGTCGAAGGGGAGGGTGCGCGGCTCGCGGAACGCCGTCGCGCGATTGGAACCTAAACCCGGATGCAAACGCGCGAGCCGTTACCCGCGAACTCCAAGAGGGATTCCATCGTCGGGGTGTCGTCCGAAGATCCGGGGGCGGCGGCCTTCGGTCCCCCGGTCCGGTTCATGTGGCGGGGATTGGAGCGGCCGTCGTTCCCGTGAGAAGGGCCGGAGAACGTCATGCTCATCAATGAGACCTGCTCCCGGCTCATCGACTCGATGAGTTGTTGGGCCGATGCTTCGAGGTGGGCCCGAATCGCATGAGGGGCGTCGAACCGCACCGACACGTCTCCGTTGCTTTCGTGAACGAGCACATGGACCTCGTTCCCGGCGTCGCCCACCATCATCAAGACCCGCCGTGCCGGTTCGGGAGTCAACGTGGGTCGATCGAGAGGCGTCGGAGGCTGGGGCGCGAGCGCGCGGCGCTCGCCGACGACCGCGCTGCTCTCGCGGGACTCCGTCCGAAGTTCCCCGGTGGGTCGTGCGGCATCGGGTTGTATATCCGGCACATCTACCCCTGTCTCGACCGGCACCTCGGGCTCGCTCTTCCCGGGTCGCGTGGATCGGCCGGTCACGATAGCGTTCCACTCGAGGTCGGATGCCGCCCGGCCGCCGGAGGACTCCCCGGCCCCGCTGTCGACGTGGTCAGCGAGAGCCGCCTCTTCCACCTCCACGCTCACGCGCATCCCTCCCTCCGATGTCCGGGAGTGATCCAGCCGAGACCGGAATGCTTCCATCGGAATGGCCCCATCGACGGACCGAAGCGTCGCTCGATCGATCGAGTCCCGCGTCAGTGGAGTTTCCCCCGAGGGATGCCCGTTGACGTGTTCGAGCTGGACTTCGATTCGTTTCACACCGAAACCTTCGAGGTCCAGTTCGGTCAACCGCACCGGTCTCGGCGTGGACGGAAGGTCGGCGGGCGGGTTGGGCGGGCTGGACGCGATTCTCGCGCGATCGGCTCGCGCCGCACCGGCGTCTGCTTCCGGATCCGCTACACCCACCTCAGTCGTCAAACGTGCTCCACGTTCGACTCCCTTCTCCGCCTCCAGATTCACAGGAACGTCTCCGGCCCTGTGCGTTTCGTCGAGCACCGCGGCCGTCATCCCCGAAACGGCCCTTCGGAACGTTGCTGTCCGAGAAGCATCGTCCCGGGTCGCATCCAGGTTCAGCGCAGGCCGGAACCGTTCGGGGGTGGAAATTCCTCCGGCGTTCGCTTCAGCCCCCGGACGCAGGCTTCGAAGGAACTCCCCAGCCCGGTCGGAATCGAATGCCGCCTCGGGAACGACCCCGCCCGCGGAATCCCCGAACGTACTGTTCGCCGCCACTTCGCCGTCGGCGTCGACCCCAATATTTGCGCCCGCAGGGAGCCCGCCGGAAAAAGGCCACCCGGCGTCCGCCATGAGCAGGGCGAAAAGCGCGGAGTCCGGCACGGACCCTGGGTTGCCGCCGGAGCGGTGTGCGCCGTTCGGCTCGGCGTGTGCTGCGATTGGAAGCGTCTGGCTCATGGTCTCGGACTGTGGAACTACTGGTCGAGCTCGGCTCTTCGATGCCGAGTGATCGCCACTTCATCGGTGGCTTTCTGCATCCGGTACTCCATTTCCCGCTCCGCATCATGCAATCGCCGTTCCCGAAGCCTCTCCACAACCTTCTGCTCCCGCCGCGCCTCCATCCACCGAGCCCGGGCCCCGCCCACAGAACTCTTTGCGTTTTCAATCTCTTGCGCAATTCGTTCCTGTCGCGCGAGCGAGGCCTTCAGTGCCGCTTCGGTCTGCCGGAGATCGAGTCCGGTCCGGGCCTGGGGGTGGGAAAAAGCTGCCTGCAGGCGGTCGAAGTTTCCTCTCTCGTCACCGAGCCGCTTCTCGGCGCGCGCCTGACGAAGTTCGGCGTTGCGCACCTGCCGCTCGCATTCTTCAACGGAGATCTGGCGGAGGTCGACCAGTCGCGTCAGTCGCTCAATTTTCTGTCGACCGTCCCTCATGGTTGTTGGGCTTCGGCGCCGGGGGAGAAAGCTCCGGCGCGGCGTCTAGTTCGCGAGTGGAAGTGATATGCGCCACCCGGAGGAGATCCCCACGGGTGTGTTCGATCAGAGATCGGTCGCCGGAGTGCTGCTTGAGGAACACGTTGATCGAGTCGAAGTTGTCGACGGCGTCGTCGATTCGCGGATCGGTACCGCGTTTGTAGGCCCCGATGTGGATCAGGTCCTCGGCTTTCTTGTGGGTTCCGAGAAGGTCGCGGATCTCGATCGCGGCGCGCTGGTGGTCGCGGTCCGTCAGGTGGGTCATGAGCCGGCTGTTGCTCGAGAGTACGTCGATCGACGGATAGTGTCCCCTGGATGCGAGCTCCCGGTCCAGCACGATGTGGCCGTCGAGAATCGCCCGCACCGAGTCCGCAATCGGATCGTTCATGTCGTCGCCCTCGACCAGGACCGTGTAGAAGGCCGTGATGCTGCCCTTCTCGAAGTTGCCCGCGCGTTCCAGCAGCTTCGGCAACAGGGCGAAGACGGAAGGCGTATAACCCTTGGTCGACGGCGGTTCCCCGGTCGACAGGCCCACCTCACGTTGCGCCATGGCAAACCGCGTCACCGAATCCATCATCAGGAGGACATTCTTGCCGCGGCGTTGGAAGTACTCCGCGGCCGCCGTCGCCGCGAAAGCGGCGCGGATTCTGACCAGCGCCGGCTGGTCGGAGGTGGAAACGAAGAGCACAGATCGTTTCAGGCCTTCTTCCCCGAGTTCGTTCTCGATAAAGTCCCGAACCTCCCGGCCGCGCTCTCCGATCATGGCGATCACGTTGAGGTCCGCGCTCGTGTAGCGGGCAATCATGCTCAACAGGGTGCTCTTCCCCACTCCGCTTCCGCCGAAGATTCCGACCCGCTGACCGAGCCCACACGTCAGCATTCCGTCGATCGCCCGGATTCCGGTCTGGA
>CAZTTI010000034.1:0-3624 GCA_964615925.1 uncultured Solibacteraceae bacterium | reverse complement strand
GCGGGCCTCGGCGAGTTGGTCCGGACTGATCATGTCCAGGTCGAGCATCGCCTGGAGCACGCGGCCGCGGTGTTCCCGCGCGTTCTGGGGATTGTCGTGGGGCGCGCGCGCGTTCGGAGCCGGGAGCATGCCGACGAGCGTCGCCGCCTCGGCAAGGGTGAGATCGCTCACGTCCTTTCCGAAATAGGCGCGCGCGGCTTCGCCGAAACCGTTGATGGCGAACGAGCCGCGGTGTCCGAGGTACATCTCGTTCACGTACATCGTGAAGATCTGTTGCTTGGTCAGGCGCTGTTCGAGAATCAGCGCCATGAAGATCTCCGGAAGCTTCCGGTTCCACGTGCGCTCGTTCCGGTCGAGGAAGAAGCTCCCGGCCAACTGCATCGTCAGCGTGCTCGCGCCCTGCCGGGTCTGGCCGCGGACGTTTGCAATCGCGGCTCCGGCCGCGCGGATGAGGTCGATGCCGAAGTGGCCGTAGAAGCGCTGGTCTTCCGACGCGATGATCGCGTCGATCAGGAACGGGGGCAATTGCTCCCAATCCAGGAGTCTCCGCTTGGCCCGGTTCTCGTCGAAGAGCGTCGTGACCATCTCCGGCGGAAGCGCGGCTTCGGTCAATGAGTCCCCGGTGTCGAGATCGGTGATGGCGGTCAGACGGCCGCCGGCGAAGTCGATCCGGAGCCCGGTCCCTTCGCGGGGGAAAAGTGTGATCGTGGATTCTTGGCCGTCGATATCGACCCGGTAGGTCGTGCGTTCGTTTTCGCGTCCCGTGCCCGCGGTCGCGCCGGCGCGCCGCAACCTTTCTTCAACCTCAACCGACGAGATGCGTTGTCCGTCGTAGATCAGGTACGGCGTCGCGTAGATCCGGGCCGTGTTGGCGAAGATCTCGCCGCCGAGGCGGCGATCGATGATCGTGGCATAGTTGTCGTAGTAGCGGAGGACGACCGTGCCGCCCGCGATGGCTCCCACGAGCGCGAGGCCCGCGCCGGCCCGGAGCCACCACGACCTCAGGAACGAAGGGGGCGCTTTGCGCCGCGGCGTCCGTCTTCGCGTTCGGATTCCATTTCGCGTCGCCATCAACGGTTGAGTATACGTTCTTGAACACGTCATGTCGGCATCAAATATTTCCCGGCCTGTCCTACAATCGACCGCGATGAAGGACACCAGACCCGAGACCTGTTCGGAGACCGAGCTCCGCGTCCGTTACGCGGAGACCGACA
The DNA here is from genome assembly GCA_964615925.1 of uncultured Solibacteraceae bacterium. Classification (GTDB taxonomy): domain Bacteria; phylum Acidobacteriota; class Terriglobia; order 20CM-2-55-15; family 20CM-2-55-15; genus JAJEDW01. The sequence goes on along the minus strand of CAZTTI010000034.1, from coordinate 2,410 downwards.
AGATGGGCGTCGTCTACTACGCAAACTATCTGGTCTGGATGGAAATCGCGCGGACCGACTTCTGTCTGTTTGCCGGCTTCCGGTACAGCGACATGGAGAACGAGCACGGCGTGATGATCGCCGTCGCCGAGATCCGCTGCCGGTACCGGAGACCCGCCCGGTATGACGACACCGTGCGGATCCGGACGAGGCTCGTGCGCCTGAAGCGGCGCTCGATGACGTACGAATACGAGGTCTCGAGCGCGGCCGGCGGGACGCTGCTCGCCGATGGTTCGACCACGCATGTCTCCGTCAACGCCGCCGGGCGGCCGACATCGATTCCGGAGGAGCAGTTCCGGATGCTGGAGAGGATGGTGACGGCGCCTTCCACCTCTTCTTGACCCGCCCCGCCCCCCGAAGTACGATTCCGTTTAATTCCGAGGAGTCGACACCATGAAAAGTTCCCATCGAGTCCTGATCGTCGTTGCGTGCCTGGCGGCGTCCGCCGCCGTGGCCAGTTACCGGGCCCAGGGCGCTCCCGAGCTGGTCGAGTCCGCCAACACGTTCCTCGCGTCGCTCGACGCGGGGCAGGCCGAACGCGCGCGGTTCGCACTCGGCGACGAGGAGCGGCTGAACTGGCACTTCATCCCGCGGGAACGGAACGGGCTTCCGATCAAGGACATGTTGCCCCACCAGCAGGCCCTGGTTCACTCGATGATGTCGGCGGCTCTCGGGTACAAGGGCGTGATGAAGGCAACGACGATCATGAGCCTCGAGGACATCCTCCGGCAGATCGAAGGCCCGAACGGACGGTTCGTTCGCGACCCCGAGCTGTACTTCATCAGCATCTTCGGCGAGCCGTCGAACGAAGGGACATGGGCCTGGCGGCTCGAAGGGCACCATCTGGCCGTCAACGTCACTGTCGAGGACGGCCGCGTGCTCGCGGCGACGCCCACGTTCATGGGATCGAATCCCGCGCGGGTCATGGAAGGCCCGCGTGCCGGGCTGCGGGCGCTGGCGCCGGAGGAAGACCGGGGGCGGGCCCTGCTCGTCGGCCTGGACGCCGGGCAGCGGCAGGTGGCGGTGATCGACGAAGTGGCGCCCCGGGACATCATCACGGGGAATGCTCTCGAGGCCGCCATCGACGGCGAACCCGCGGGGCTGGCTGCCGGTGACATGACCGGACCGCAGCAGGCCATGTTGCGCGTCCTGATCGGCGAATACACGGGCCGCACGGCTTCGAACATCGAAGCGCGGACGTGGCAGGACATCGAACAAGCGGGATTCGAAAACGTCCGTTTCGCCTGGGCGGGGAGCGACGTCCCCGGGGAAGGGCACTACTACCGCGTCGAGGGACCGACGTTCCTGATCGAATACGACAACACGCAGAACGACAACAACCACGTGCATTCGGTCTTCCGCGATTTCCGGAACGACTTCGGCGGTGACACGCTCAGGGCCCATTACGCGGAATACCACACGGCGAACGCCGAATGATCTTTTGTCCGAGGCGCCGCCGTTTCAGACCCGGGGCGCCTCCCGGACGTGCGTGCGAATGTAGTCGATGATCGTTTCGGTCGGAGTCCCCGGGCCGAAGACCTCGTCGATACCGGAGGCCTTCAGCTTCCGGACGTCGCCGGCCGGGACGATGCCGCCGACGAGAACGAGGACGTCGTTGAGCCCCTCCCCCCGGATCAGTTCCACGATTTTCGGGCAGAGCGTCATGTGCGCGCCGGAGAGGACGGAAAGCCCGACGACGTCGACGTCTTCCTGGAGCGCCGCATTGGCCACCTGTTCCGGCGTCTGACGCAACCCGGTGTAGATCACTTCGAATCCGGCGTCCCGGAACGCCCGGGCGATGACCTTGGCTCCCCGGTCGTGTCCATCCAGGCCGGGCTTGGCAAGCAGAATTCGTATTTTCCTATCGTCCATGCTGCGGAATACTCCTTCTCGATTGGGTGGATATGGGTGTAGGCGGGAATGTGATTATGCCACTTTTCAGCCTGAATTATACCGGCAGGTACCATGTTTTACTACATGATGTTGTTGCTTGCCCCTGACCTTCATTTCTGCTACTCTACGTTCAAAACATTTTGAACGCAGGGATAAGGATGCACGCAACCCTTCACGCTGTCAACGATAGCACCGTTTCTGGTCTGGGTCGGTTGGCCCGGTTTTTTGGTTTTAGCGAGGTCATGGGGCGTCTCTATGGCGCGCTGCTGCTCAGTCCGGAACCGATGTCGCTGGATGATTTGATGGAGAGCCTGGAAATCAGCAAAGGCTCAGTGAGTATGAACATGCGCGACCTGGAGCGGTGGGGCATGGCGCGCGAAGTGTGGGTGCGGGGCGACCGGCGCAAGTATTACGAAGCCGAGCCGGATTTTTGGCAGGTCATTCGCAGTGTGCTGGGCGGCAGAGAGCGTCGCGAAGT
>CAZTTI010000033.1:0-3569 GCA_964615925.1 uncultured Solibacteraceae bacterium | reverse complement strand
GCCCGACCGTTCTCGAGATCAGGAAGAACGCCTTTCCGTACCGCCAGTCGATGCCGATGTCGGTGATGACACCGGATATCGCACCGTCGATGTTCATCGGCTTTCCAAGAACGCCGCCGATCGCTTCGGCCAATTCGAGGTGCGGTCCGGCTACGCCGAGCGACCGGGCCATCTCGACCAACTTCAATGTTCGCGGGTCGCGGTCGTGCCACGGGTGGCCAAATCCGGGAATGCGCTGTTTGCGTTTCCGGAAGTCGGCGACGATGACCTTGGCTGTGGTCTGACTGGACACGGCCTCGCTGAGGACACGCGCGCATTGCTCCACCGCTCCCCCGTGGTGATCGCCGAGGGCGATCAGCCCCGCGGCCACCGATGCCTGGAGCGGAACACCACCGGAAGCAACGAAACGGGTCGCATTGATCGAGGGGGCCATGACCGAGTGTTCGGTGCTGGAGACGACGATGGCTTCGAGGATCCGGCCTTCGTTTCCCGACGGCAGCTCGCCCGTGAAGGTCAGGTGGATCATGTCTCCAAAGGAACAGTGGGCCATGAGATCCTCGATCCGGTACCCCCGGATCCGGACCTTGTTCGGCTCGACGTCGGACAGGGCGGTCTTCCAGAACTTCTTCATCGTGATCTCCCGGCGACTGGACCGCATCGGTCCACGATTTCGGGTTCAATGAACGGTGTCAGTAAACCATATCGCCGGGGGAGTCTGATGCCGCGTCGAGACCGCCTGACGTCCGAGGGCCGCCGGATCGATCGCCTGCTCAGATACGAACGCGCTCTCTGGAAGTCCGAAGTCTCGGACGTGGCGGGCGTCGACGAGGTTGGTATGGGTCCGATGGCGGGCCCCGTCGTCGCCGCCGCCGTCGTCTTCGAACCCGGGACAAGGATCGAGGGCGTCGACGACTCCAAGCGGCTCGATGAGCATGAACGTATCGTGCTGGACCGCGCAATCCGCGCGAAAGCGCGTTCCATCGGGATTGGCATCGTCGAACCTTCGGAAGTCGACCGTCTGAACGTCTACCATGCGGGACTCGAGGCCATGAGGCGTTCGGTCGTCGATCTTCGGATGGAGCCCGGCCATGTCCTGGTCGATACCCGGACCATCCCCGGCATCGCGGCTCCGCAGTCCGGCATCGTCCGGGGAGATTCCGCGAGCTTCACCATCGCCGCCGCGTCGATCGTCGCCAAGGTCCACCGGGACGCCATCATGGGCGAACTCGACGAGAAATATCCGGGATACGGCTTGGCCCGCAACAAGGGATACTGCACGAGCGAACACCAGGCGGCGGTCTCCAGATTCGGCCCCTCCCCGGTTCATCGCCACTCCTATACCTTCATACGCGAACTCGTGGGGGAATACAGCGGGGAGTTCTATCGGCTTCGCGATCTCGCCGCCCGGGTTCGAACGGCCTCCGATGTCCGCGAGCTCGAGGCAGCCGTTCGGGGATCGGCATCCGGTCTCTGCTCCGCGGAGAAGCACAAGCTCCAGCTCCTCATCCGCCGCCGCCGGTCCCGCGTCGAACAAACCTCCTGAAGGGGCTCAGTTAAATCGTTGCAATAAATAGGTTTATTCCTAGTGCGGCTTGTCACTGCCCGCGCAGTTATTGTATAGTTCGCCGAACTTTAGCTCGACTCCAGTCCAGTGCCGCATCGACCTGTACGTGCACGAAGTGTACGCGCGGGCCGGGGTGGTTGTTCTTCGGTGAGGCCGTGCGCCGATGAAGATGCATTCGCAGAGGTTCCGGGACCCGCTCATCAGCCAGGCGCGTCCCTATACCATCCTCGACCCCGTCATCGAGGAGTCCTTGCGCTTTGCCGGCGTCCGTCCGAACCGGAACGAGATACTCGAGCGGTTCATGTCCGGTCAGCCGCGGGTGGCCGTCATCCATGGTTCGGAGGATCATCCTCCGAGTATCGGCAGCCGCGAGCTTGCGCGACGCGTGATCCAGACGCTCTGGATCGAGGGCGCGTTGCCGATCGGCGTTTCCCATGCCATTCCGTGCGAGGAGCTCTCCCACGGGTTGCCAGGGGCCCATTATGCGTTCCTCGGTCGAAACGTGTGCGCCTCGAACATCGCTGCCCTGATGGAGGCCCACGGCTACGATGCCGCGTTCGTTCACGGCGCGTGCGACAAGATGTTCGTCGGTTCGCTGCGGGCGTTGGTGGAGGCCGATCTGGCGCGGCAGCGCCGCAAGGCCCGGCCTTTTTACGCGACGTTCATCCCGGTCCACGTGGGGCCGGAGGTCCACGTCGACGATCGCGAGCGCGCGCTTTTCGAGCGGATCGGCTCGAAGCTTGCTGACGAGGCGCGCGCCGAACTCTCCGATCTCCTGAACCTGCCCGTCTCTCCAGAGGTCTACCAGCGGGTGAAGGCATGTCTCGACCGGGCGTTCGAAAAGCGGGCGATCCTCGAAGCGGAGAAGGACGCCCTCGAAGGCATCGTCGCCCGTCGCGCTGCGTCGCGTGGAGCCGGTTGCGCGTCATCGGAAGCCGCCATCGTGACCCGGCTGATGATCGCGGCGTTCGGCCTGATCCCCCGGTCCATGGATCTGTCCCGGACCCCCCCCTCGGACGACGCCCTCGCCCACGCGGTCCATCGTCTGGTTCAAGGGATCCACAAGAGAGAACGCCGCATCAGCGTTTCACAATTGGTCAAGTCGAACCTTCAGAACGCCGTGACCGTATGGAACGCGACCGGCGGCTACCCGACCTGGCATCTGCATCTCCAGTATCTGGCCGAGGGATTGGGTGTGCGTCTGAGCCCCGCGATGCTCGTCCGGAAGATGTCGAAGGTGCCATGCCTGCTGTCGTTTGATCCCATGGACGGACGTTCTGCGCCGGGCCTGGCGGCAGAATCCGATACCGGGGGGAACTCCGGCGTGGACACATTGATGCGGACGCTGTCGGAGAAGAGGCTCATCGACGATCGGGCGGCGACCCTGGACGGATCGTGGATGCATCGGATCACCGACGCCCGGTCGGCCAACGGGCGCTTCTTCCATTCGACCATGACGCCGAGTGCTCCGAATTCCGGATTGGGCCGCGTCCATGGAAACCTCTGCGTGTCCGGGCTGGCCCGCCTTTCGGCTGCGTCGGCCGACCGCGACCAGATGGTCTACTTTGCGGATTTCTATCTCGGCGTCCGTGAATTCGCCGCGGCCGTGGGAAAGCCGCGCGGTCCGCTGGAGCGCTTGCGCAAGCAAGTGAAGCGTGACGAGCTTGCCCAGGTACTCCGGATCAACGCCTCGGCGGGCGGAAGGGTCAGCGCGGATCTCTCCGCGGTCGTCCAGTGGGAGAAGAAACGCCTCTGGTCGTACATGATCGAAAATGCTCTTCTTCCCGTCATGTTTTTTGTGGCGGGAGAAGGGCCGAAGGCCTCGGGTATGCCGGAGATCGATGTGGACCGGGACCTTGGGGAGGTGCCCGCCGGAGGGGTGATCGCGACCGACGGGCGCGTGGGCTTCCAGCCGCGGGACGTATCGATCGTGCACATTGCGCCGGAAGCGATCGAAGGAGGCGCGATTGCCGCGGTCCGAACCGGCGACTGGGTCTACCTCAAC
>CAZTTI010000032.1:0-12252 GCA_964615925.1 uncultured Solibacteraceae bacterium | reverse complement strand
ACGGAGGTGGACCGTGCGGCCGGGCACGACGAGGATTCTGTTCAGCGCCGATGACCGGATCGTGCGCGTCGATGCGCCCGCCTCCGATGACGCCCCTCCTCCCGGAACCGAATTGATCGACTATATCGGCTCCGCGGAGTTGGCCGCACTCTATCGGCAACTTTTCGCGGCGGTGCGCAACAGCCGTCCGAAGATCAGCCTGATGGCCCGTTGCGACGAACCGTCCGCGCGGGCCGTTCTCGCGATCGAGATTTCCCGGTACGGAGAAGACGGACAGGTCGAACTCCGCTCGAGCATCGTCCGGCGCAGCGAGCGCAAAACTCCGTGGCCCGAACCGAAGGGCTCGGTTGGCGAAGAGATCATGGTCCTGGTCTGCAGTTGGTGTAACTTCGTCAACGACGACAATCACTGGGTCGAGTTGGAGGCCTTCGTCGAGCGTCAGGGATGGTTGATTTCCGAGACTCCCAGGGTTCAGTTCACGCACGGGCTGTGCCCGTCATGTTCCGGCTATCTCCGGGCCGCTGCGGCTGGAAGATCCGGGTCACCTCCGCCTTTCGACATCTGATCTCCCGGCAGCGTTTTCCTTCACTCTTACGATGAATGTCGCCATCCTGAGTTCTCGTCCAGGTTGGCACGCGCGGGATCTGTCCCGGGCGTTCCGGGAATCCGGCCACGCGGTCGAGATCGTCGGGGTCCAGGCCATGAGGGGCGCTATCGGAGAAGAACCCCGCGTGACCGGCCCGGCGCCGGAGGCCGCGTCGCCGGATTTTCCGGACCTGTCCGCGGTTGATGCCGTCGTCGTGAGAACAATTCCCATCGGATCGCTCGAGCAGATCATTTTTCGAGTCGACGCGATCCACCGGCTCGAGCGGCTCGGCGTGCGGGTGGTCAATCCCGCGCGTGTGATCGAGCGAACCGTGGACAAGTACTACACTTCGGCGCTTCTCGAGGAGGCCGGAATCCCGACGCCCCGGACCATCGTTGCTGAACGGCGCGACGACGCCATCGAGGCGTTTCGCCGCATGGGAGACGTCATCGTGAAGCCTCTCTTCGGTTCGAACGGACGCGGGATCGTCCGCGTCACCGACGAGGAGATCGCGCATCGTGTGTTCCGCGCGCTGGAGGTGGAGCGCGCCGTCTACTACGTCCAGGAGACCATCCCGCACACCGGGCGCGATCTGCGCGTTTTCGTCGTGGGAGGGCGCGTGGTCGCCGCAATCTGGCGTGTCGCCGATGGATGGCGGACCAACGTTTCGCGGGGCGGACGGCCCGAGCGGGCCGATCTCACCGACGAGTGGATCGAGCTGGCGCTTCGCGCCGCCGAGGCCGTCGGAGCAGAATACGCGGGCGTGGATCTCCTGCCGTCGCCGGGCGGTGGGACCTACGTGCTCGAGGTCAACGGAAGTCCGGGATGGCGCGCCCTTCAACCCACGGCGGACGTCGACATCGCCCGCGCTATCGTGCACCATGTGGCCGAACTCGTCGGCGGGAGGCGTCATGCGGGCCCGCTCAACATCCTCTCGGGGGGGCCAGCATGAATGTGGTGGAGAAGTGGAGGCTATGGTTCCGATCGTTCCATTCGTGCTAGATTCTCGGGGCGGTTGCCGGATGAAGACACCTCCCTTCCGGCCACCGATAGACGAATGAATCGCTCTCGAGAGCTACGTTGCCCCTGGGATTGGGAGACCCAACGATGAATCTGGCCCACCTTCATATTGTCCTGAATCATCTTCCAACGCTCGGAACGCTGGCGGGTCTAGGCCTGTTGGCGTGGGCGCTCTGGACCCGGAGCGCCACGGTGGAGCGGAACAGCCTCATCGTGCTCCTCGCTTCCGGCCTGCTCGTCGTGCCGACCTACTTGAGCGGGAACGCGGCCGACTTCATGCTGGTCGCCCGGGACGACATCCCCAGCTCGCTCATCGAAGCGCACCAGAATGCGGCGATGTTGACACTCGTGTTCATGACGCTGACCGCGACGTTCGCCTGGTTGGGGCTCTGGCAGTTTCGCCGTTTCCGGCGTCAGACCGCGTCCAACGCCGGGATCGTCCTGACCTTTTCCGTGCTGACTTCCGGGCTGATCCTGCGTACGGCGAACCTGGGGGGAAAGATCAGCCATCCCGAGGTCCGCGCGGAGGGGCCGATCGCCGAAGTTGCCGGTTGGCGGCCCGCGATCGAGGTCATGGTCTCCGACTACCCGTGGTTCTGGCCGGCGGCCGAGACGCTCCATTTCATTGGTATGACGCTGGTGTTCGGGGTGGCACTGGCCGTCAGCATGCGGATGCTGGGGCTCATGAAGAATGTCTCGTTCGCGGCTCTTCATCGCGTCCTGCCGCTCGGAATCCTCGGTTTCGTCATCAACCTGATCACCGGGATGCTCTTCTACATGGCGTATCCCGGGTTGTACGCATACAACTGGGGATTCCAGGTGAAGGTGGTCGCCATGTTCCTGGCGGGGGTCAGCGTGATCTACTTCACGACGTTCGACGCTCCCTGGCACATCGACAGGACCGGCCGGGTCGGGTTGGTGCCGAGGATGATGGCCGTGTCGACGATGGCCTTGATTCTGGCCGTCATGTATTTCGGTCGCATGATTCCCTTCTTTTCCTGAAGCGCTCGGAGATTGAAATCATGAGTATCGTGGTATGGACCCTGGTAGTTTCGGTGATCGGCGTCGTCGCGCTGGCGGTGGCTTCCTATGCGATCGACAAGAGCGCGGATCGTCACGAAATGAACGACCGCTGAGCGCGGGTGAAGGGAGACATTGAGATGGAGTTCCTGACCTGGATCGAACAAACGGGATTCGCGACGTACGTGCGCGAATCGCCGTCGTATCTCGCATTCCCGGGCTTCCTGTTCCTTCACACGCTCGGCCTGTCGTTGGTGGTGGGCCCGTCGGTCATCGTGGCGGCGCGGATCCTGGGAATGGCGCGCGTGCTCCCGATCGAGCCCCTCGGCCGCCTGTTTCCCTACATCTGGGTCGGTTTCGCGATGACGGTGTTTTCCGGTATCGGACTTGCGTTCGCGGACGCAACGAACAAACTGATGAATCCGATCCTGCTGACCAAGCTTGTCCTGATCGGCTTCGCCACGGCCGCGATGTGGATGCTTCAGAAGAAGGCGTTCCGGCCCGGCATTTCGCCGGACGAGACAACGGTGCTCGGGAGCCGCTTCCTTGCCGGGAGCACCCTGGTGCTCTGGTTCGCGGTAACGGTGGCGGGACGGCTGATCGCCTATTCGCGAACGATCCTGAACATCTAATCCCATCAGAACGGGGTCAGGAAGGACGCGGCGTTTCCACCGTAGACCTCTCCGCGCCGGGCGGCGGCGAGAAATTCGTGGCCCTCCGGTTCGTTGCCGGTGTGATTTCCCACAATGCGCCTCACGCGTTGCCTGTGAAAGATCCGCAGTTGCGCCCCAAGGGGTACGACGTTCTCCGGACCATCCCCGAGCAGCTCGCGATGTTTCGCCGGCAAGCGGTACCAGGGGACATCCATGTCCGCATGGTGGGCATTGTGGAATCCGAAGTTCAGCGTGAGCCAGTTCCACACACTGTCCTCGAAGGTGTGCGGGTTGCTGAACGTGTGTTCCTGTTCCCAATCCAGTTGCCCCTTCCTCGGAGCCTTCCCCGGGTCGAACAACGTCAACGTGTAGCCGTAGTCGTGCTGGAGGCTGTCCATGAATCGCAGGATTGTCATCATGAGGGCGTACGCCACGACGTAGAGTGCCGCGGCTCGCGGCGAGTAAACGGCGAGGGCCGCGAAGAGAGCGAAGCGGACGACGATGACCGTGACATTTCGTGTTCTTTGTCTCCGCCTTTGAGGGATGACGAACGAACTCAACACGAGGATCCCATGCATGAGGAACTCGTGCGCGGGGATGTAACACCACTCGAGGAGCCGCGTGAGCTTGAAGATCCGCGGATGATTCCGGAAGAACCGCTCGTAGTCGAACCATGCCACATCGGCGACGTCCACATGGTGCCGGAGGTGCTTGTACCGCATGTCCTCGAAGGTTCCATACGAAGCTCCCGACACCCAGGTGAAGATGCGGCCGAGCGCGGCGTTGTGACGGCGGTCCCTGAAAACGAGGTTATGCGCGCATTCATGAACCATGTACGCCGCAATCGTCATGGCGTGTCCGAGGACGAGCGTTGACGCCAGACCAATGACCCAGGAATTGGCCAGGATTCCGGCGAGCCCGGCCCCGTACCCGGCCATGGCGTAGGCCGTCGCCCCGCCGTGATATCGGACACCTTCGGGCTCGTTGAGGAGTGCCGTGATCGGTCGCATGGCCGTGTCCGGAGAGATCGAACGCTTCCGCTATGATAGATTACTCCTTCCATAACGCTGACGAATGGAGGGATTCAGTCACTGGCGTGGCTAGCGGTCTTCAAAACCGTTTTGCGGACTCTGTCCGCGGGTAGGTTCGATTCCTGCATCTCTCCGCCAATCTCCCTGTATGGGCCTCGACAAACTGCCCCCGGTCCACGAAATTCTCGGCCGACCCGACATCCTGTTGGCGACGGAAGCCGTCGGCGAGGCCTATCGCACGCGCCTGGTGCGCGGCGCGCTTGCGACCTTTCGTGCCCGTCTCCGCAAGGACCCGGAGGCGTTCGACGATCGCAATGCCGTGGCCGATGCGGTTGCGGCGGAGGTCGTGGTCCGGATCCGGAAGCTCACGGCTCCGTTCCCTCGCCGCGTCGTGAACGGGACGGGCATCCTCATTCACACCAACCTGGGCCGCGCTCCGCTCGGGGATCTCCTCGCGGACCTCGGCGGGAGAGGGCTGTCCGGGTATTCGAACCTGGAGTGGGATGCGTCCTCGCAGAAGCGAGGCAGCCGCGACCTGACGGTCGCCGAGTTGCTCGAACTGCTCACCGGCGCGGAGGCGGCTCTCGTGGTCAATAACTGCGCGAGCGCGCTCCTGCTCGCTCTCGAAGCCCTCGCACGTGAGAAGAACGTCCTGGTGAGCCGCTCGGAACTGGTCGAGATCGGTGGGGGATTCCGGGTTCCGGAAATCGTCGAGACCGGAGGCTGCCGGCTCGTGGAAGTCGGCACGACGAACAAGACGCGGCTCGCCGACTACGAGAAGCAGGCCCGCAAGGGCCCCTCTGTGCTCCTCAAGGTTCACCAGTCGAATTTTGTCCAGAAGGGATTCGTCGAGTCGGTCTCCCTCGAAGACTTGGGAGCGCTGTCGCGGAAGCTCCGTGTTCCCTTGGTCTACGACAACGGGGCGGGATTGATTTCCCGGTCCGATCTCGGTTTCCTTTCTTCGGAGATGTCCATCGGCGAAGCGCTTGGGGCCGGGGCGGGGGTTGTCGTGTCCAGCGGCGACAAGTTGTTCGGAAGCGTGCAGGCGGGCCTGGTCGTGGGAAAGAAGGCGTTGATCGGAACCATGCGGCGGCATCCGCTCTATCGCGCGCTGCGGCTCGACAAACTCCGCCTGTTCCTGATCCACCAGACCTTGCTCCGGTATCTTACCGGAGATGTTTCCGGCGTCCTGTTGTGGCGTCTGGCAAAGATGACGTTCCCGGAGCTCGAGGCCAGGGCGAAGAAGCTGGGACTGCCCGGGAAATCGACGCGGTGGCAATCCGCGCGGTGGGTAGAGTCGGTCGCCTCGCTGGGGGGAGGGACCAACCCGGAGACGACGGTCCCGAGCCTGGCTCTGGAGCTTCGTCACCGGGATTATTCGGCCGAGCGCCTCAAGGCGCGATTCGCATCCCGTGACGTGCCCATTGCCGGATATGTCCAGAAGGGCACGTTCTTCCTGGATAGTCGGACGATTCTGGATGAGGATCTCGCCGAGGTCCAACAGGCCATCGACGAGCTCGGATGATTCTGATCGGCACCGCAGGACACGTGGACCACGGGAAGTCCTCTCTCGTCGAGGCGTTGACGGGGATCGATCCCGTACACCTGCCCGAGGAGCGCGAACGCGGTCTCACGATCGAGCTCGGATTCGCCCACCTCGAGCATCCGGACGGCTACACGCTTGGAATCGTGGACGTTCCAGGTCACGAGAAGCTGGTGAGAACGATGATCTCCGGCGCGACGGGCTTCGGGCTCGCCTTGTGGGTCGTCGACGCCCGCGAGGGACTGAAGCCGCAATCGCGGGAGCACCTCGAGGTCCTTGAGTTGCTCGGGGCGGCGCGAATCCTTCCCGTGATCACGAAGGCGGACATCGCTGGCGAAGCCGCGATCGAGCGGACGCGTGGCGAAATCGAAGCCGCGCTCGACCACACCACGCTCGATCGCTTCCAGATCCGGGTCGTCGATTCGGTCTCTGGCCGGGGAATCGACGAGTTGCGCGAGGCCGTGTTCGACGCCTGCCGGACGATTTCCCTCGAGCGTCAATCCGAGGATGCCTTGCCGTATATGCCCATCGACCGGTGTTTCGTCCTCAAGGGCATCGGCACGGTCGTGACGGGGACGCTGGTTCGGGGAGAACTTCGGGCGGGGACGAACGTCGCGGTGTCTTCGTCGCCGGAAGCCTGGCGTATCCGTTCGCTCCACAACCACAAGACGCAGGTCGACGCGATCGGTGCCGGGCATCGCGTCGGTGTTCATCTCCATGGCGCGCGTTCGGAAGTGGATCGCGGGGACATCCTGGTTTCGCCGGACTATCCCTTCCGTTCCTCGCGGATCAACGCGGAGTTCAGGCTGCTGCCCGAACGACTGTTCAAGATCAAGCACGGGACCCGGGCGCTTTTCCTCGCCGCGTCCTACGAAATGGAATGCCGCCTCTGGGGAACGCGGGAGGTCGACGGACGACGATGGGTCCAGATCCAGCTTCCGCACGAAACATGTTTCTATCCCGGCCAGCGCTTCGTGTTACGGTCGACGAATCCCCTGGATACCGTCGGAGGTGGAGAGATCCTCGATTTGTCGCCGGACCGGCTCCGCCGGATCACGGACGCCGAGATCGACTTCTACCGGGCAAGAAATCTCCAATCTTACGTTCAGAACGCTTCGGAGCCGATTCTGGCTCTGGGCGAAGCCGAAGTCCGTTGGATGTATTCTCCAGGATCGATGGCCGCGGGTGGGAGTCTGGAAACACGACCCGCGAGAGTCGGGCGCCGTGACGAGTTGCTGGCCTGGGATCGCGATTTCTCCGAACGCGCGCGCAGTGAGCTCGAAAAACTGGCGGGTGCCGCCCCCGAGGGGGAAAAAGAGTGGCCGCTCGCTGCGATTGCCGGGATTCTTGGAACTCGACCCGCGTATGTCCACGCCTTCCTCGAGGCGTGCCTTTCCGACTGGAAGGCACCCGTCGACGGAGCCTTCCAACTCGGGCCAAACACGTTGCGCTTCATCCCCCGCAAACAGGGGCTCTCGGATGCGGAAGCGCGGCTCGCCGATGATCTCGAGTCGTGGATCGCGGCCGGCCGCCTCCGGCCCGAACGCATCGCGCAGTATCTGGAATCCTCCCGCGCCAACCGGAAGGTGTTCGACAAGGTCCTGGGCACGCTGATCGAGTCGGGACGCCTTGTCCGTGTCGACAGCGACTTTGTCATCGCGCCCGACGCCTGGACCGCTCTGCGGAAGGGACTGTTCGAGCTTCCCGCATCGGGCGTCACCCCGGCGGAATTCGGCCGGCATTTCGACCTCACCCGCAAGTTTACGATGCCGTATCTGGAGTGCCTCAACCGGATGGGGTTGATGCGACGGGACGGTGGAAAACATCTGGTCATTCGCGACCGGGTGGAGCGGAATCTCGCCCCCGGCCGTCCCTGACCTACCGGACGTCGACGACGGGCCGGCCGGGGGCAGATGGCCGTAAACGGCCGAACGGACGGACGTCCAGACCCCTCGAGCGCGTCACTTCGAGAAAACCTTCCCTTCGCGCGGGGTCCACGGCGGCGAGGAGCCCCCCACTGGTCTGGGGATCGCACAATATGGCCTTCTGCTCATCGGTGAGGGCGCCGACTTTCGGCCCATAACTGGCGAAATTGCGATCGGTTCCACCGGGGATCGAATTCTGGGCGATGTATCGTTCGAGTCCTTCAACCTTCGGGACGCTCGCGAACTCGATCTCGGCGCCGAGCCCACTGGCTTCGCACAACTCGATCAGGTGGCCGAGCAACCCGAATCCGGTGACGTCGGTCAGCGCGCTGACAGCATCCACTTCCCCGAAGACGCTCCCGATATCGTTGAGGCGGAGCATGAGATCTCTCGCCGTTGTCCGGTCCCCGGGCGCGAGTATCCCCCGCTTCTCCGCCGTCGTCAGGATGCCGACCCCCAAAGGTTTGGTGAGATACAGCTCGTTCCCCTCCGCCGCCCGGTCGTTCGACCGCACCCGATCCGGATGGACGAGTCCAGTCACGGCCAAACCGAAGATGGGTTCCGGCGCGTCGATGCTGTGCCCTCCGGCCAACATGATGCCGGCCCGTGCGCACGACTGCCGCGCGCCTTCGACGACGAGTCCAGCGATACCAGCGTCGAGCTTTCCGACCGGCCAGCCGAGGATCGAGATCGCCATGATCGGACGGCCTCCCATTGCGTAGACGTCGCTGATCGCGTTCACGGCGGCGATGGCCCCGAAATCCACCGGATCGTCCACGATGGGCATGAAGAAGTCCGTCGTGCTGACGATGGCCTGTTCCGGGCTGATCCGGTACACCGCGGCATCGTCCCGTGTCGCGTATCCCACGAGCAGGTTCGGGTCGGCCCGTTGGGCCTGGACCTGTTCCAGGATGCTCGAGAGCACGGCCGGAGAGATCTTGCACCCGCAACCGGCGCCGTGGGAGTACTGGGTCAATCGGATTGAATCGGTCTTCATCACATGAAATTCCTCGTGTGCAGGCTCGAGAGTTCCTCGGCCTGCTCTTTGGTGAACCCGATCCGCAGGAGGTGTCCACGTCGCGTCGCGTCCATGTCCCGGATCAACGCGGTGACCCGCCGGCTGCCCTCCCGCAGGCGCTCGGTCTCCCAGCCGCCCGCGGCAACCAGGATCAGGGCGTCGAACACCTCGCGGTTCAGACCGCTCGTTTGCCGGAGCGTGTCGTGCCGCCGTTCCACCGACCGTTGGAGGCGGTCGAGCAGGCGGGGATCGACCCGAACGGACTCGGCGAGATGTGCGACGCCGAAGGCCACGTGGCGCGTTTCATCCTGAGCCGCAAGCTGGGTGACCCGGCGCGTCACCGGGTCCGGGGCGTGGCGTTCGAGGAAACGCAGCAACGTCACGAAGGTCCCTTCGCCCATGACCGAGAGCAGGAATGAGGCGACGGCGAAATCGGGTTCGTCCACGAGCGTCTTCAGCGAGAGTTGCCCGCCGACGGTGGACAGGCCCAGTCGATCGGACCGCAGAACGGCGCGTCGCGTGAAGACCTCGATGTGGCGGGCTTCGTCGGCGGCCTGGATTGCCAGAAGCTGCATCACCTCGCGGAAGTGCGGGTGCAACTGGGCGACGAAGCGGCTGGGAACGACCAGGGCGGCCGTTTCGTTCTCGATCAGATAGGTCATGATCTGGACGACGGCGTCTTCGACGTCGTCCGGCATGTCGAAGTCGGCCTGCCAATCGACCTCCGTGTTCGGGTCCCACTGCGCGGCCAGGGCCTGTTGGTACAGGCGCAGCGCGTCATCGGCCCAGACCTCGGACTTGCGCGTCAACCGAAAATCGAACTCCGGCATCCCGGCCTCGAGAGTTGATCCCCGGGCGGCGAGCCCCCATCGTGCCGGCGGCTCGCTCAGGACACCGCCTGGAAGGCGGGCGTCGGGATGGCCGGTCGTTTCGGCTTTCGCCCAACGGTCGTCCTCGGCGGTGCCTTTCTCGATCAGAAATCGCCCGGGCCCCCCGTTCTTCCGGAACCCGTGACCTTCTTCGCGCGCCCACGACCGGAGGCCGATGGCGGCGTCCGGGGCCCGCGCGTCGACCTCGATCACTTCTCTGGGTTCCAGGCGGCGAAGGGCCCGCTTCAGGAGCAGGTGTGCCCCTTCGGCGAGGCTCAAGTCTCCCAGGTCGACACGCGCGTGGTTCATGGGCGAGCCAGGAAGGAGTCGATCACTCCGAAACGCCGGCAAGCCGCCGACAGCGGCCCGTATCCGTCGACGCGACCCGGCAACCATTGTTTGAGTCCCTCCATGTCGAGCAGGGGGCGAAGCTTGGGGTCGGCGTAGGACATGCCCAGGAGCAGTTCCACGAATCGCGATGTCCGCGCCTCCGGGGCCGTGTCGAGGGCTGTGAAGTTGCAGTGATCGAACAGGTCCGTCGCTTCGAGGACACGCGTCGCGCCGGCGTCGATCAACCCGTCGCGTGCAAAGCCATGATGATTCGCGTCGAGAATGCAGGCAGCGTCGATCCCTCCCGTCATCAGCGATTCCACGGCTTTCTGTTCACCACCGACGTGGTCCCCGTGCAGTCCCGTACCGATCTCGAATCCAACCACTTCGAAATCGGAATCCGGTTGGACGCCCTGTTCGGCCAGATGGCCGAGGGGGATCAGCCGGGCTTGTGGCGAATCCGAAGCTCCAACCCCGACGCGGGATCCACGAAGGTCCTGAACGGAGTGAATCGGTGAATCGGCTCGAACGATCACAACCGTGGACAGATCTCTGTCGGTGTCGCGCATACAAAGAGCCCGCGCCGTGCGCCCATCCCGGCGAGCGGCGGCTTCGGATTGGAGCCATGCCAGCGGCGAGTTCCAGGCGACGTGAATGTGGCCCCGCATCAGCGCTTCGACCTGGCGTTCGTAGTTGGAGTACAGGACGAAGTCGAATCCCAGCCTGTTTTGGTTGAAGAAGTCCCGGAAGCCATTCCAGATCGCGACGACCTTTTGATCATACGCGACCGCCCCCATGATCAACGTGTCCGCAGGCGAGACTTTCGGCGGCATCAGAACAACTCCATGCCGCAGACGGCTTTTCCGATGAAATCGTACAGGACGTCGGACGTCGGTCCCATCACTCCGGAAGCTTGCGCATCGCGGAATATCCGCTCGACGCCGACTTCCTTGCGAAACGCGGCTCCCCCGCACACGCGCACGGCGAGTTCGAGGACTTCGACGGCGGCTTCCGCCCCCGCGGCCTTGCATTCCAGAATGCGCAACGTCGCCGGCCCGCCCGATTCGACCGCAGAAAGCGTGTCTTCGAGTAATGCGGCGGTGGCGTCGGTCTTGACCTTCATCCTCGCGACGTAGTTGCGGATCGTCGGCAGGTCGGCCAGCGTCGAGCCCATGTGTTCGTGTTTCGTCGAGGAGACGTGCGCGGCGGTCTTTTCGACCGCCGCCTCCATCAGGCCGACCGAGAAGGCCGCGCTCGAGATCTGGAACATGGGGAGAACGATTCCGAGCATTGCGTCGAAACCGCCTCCGTCGGTGGTCAACATGGCCGACGCGGACACGCGGACGTTCTCGGCGGTGACGGGCGAAGAATCGTTTCCCCGGAGACCGAGCCCGTCGAACGGACCCTCGACGCGAAGCCCCTCGGCGTCCGCGGGGACGAGCCAGAGCGTGGAGATCCCTTCGGCTTCGACCGGGCGGGACGACCAGACGTAGGCGGTGGCATGGGAAGCGGAAGTGATCCAACTCTTCCGGGCGTTCAGCACGACGTCATCCCCGGAACGCACCGCGGTGCTCATCGGAGCCCAGAAATGGCTGCGCGACCCGGCTTCGCTGAACGCAAGCGTGCTCAGGTGTTCACCCGAAGCGGCTTTCCCCCGGATGTCGGCGGGGCCGAACGCTTCGAGGACGGCGGCTCCGGAAAAGTGCATGCACGCGACCATGCCCGTCGATCCGCACTCCCGTGCGACCCGGCGGACGACGGTGGCCGCGCCCCGGTGGCCGAGCCCCAGGCCGCCGACATCCGTGCCGCTGACGGTTCCGAGCAGCCCGGCGTCGGCCAGCCCTTGAATGGAGCGGGCGGGAAAGGACCGATCGCGATCGACCGTCATCGCTTCCGCCGCGATCACTCCGGCGGCAACTTCTTCCAGCCGGTCGTTGAAACTCTCCGTGGATCTGTTCATTACCCCTCGTTTCGCCGTCGTCAGCGAGGGGTTCGGCTCAGCTCGAGGCCCTCCCGCACGTCGCGGCTCTCCGCCCGGACACGCCGGGCCTGTTTCGGATTCAGTACTTGCGCATGAGGCCTCTCCCAGAATCGGCAAGAGTCTACAGGACTCCGAGGCGGCATTGTCAACCCGGCGGCAAGCGGGCAGGTTCCCGTTACGTTATCCTTGTGAACTGGACCCCGAAGACGAATCGCACAATTCGAAGGAGGACTCCCATGTCCGTCGCTCAATCTCGATCTTCCACGACGTTCGAAA
>CAZTTI010000031.1:0-3477 GCA_964615925.1 uncultured Solibacteraceae bacterium | reverse complement strand
GGTCGGCCGCGTTCGATGGTCGGTCTTGGCCGGCGTGGATTCGAAAATCGACACGCGGATCTCGGTTCCGTCGAACAGGGTCGACACCCGCATGTTCAACTCGCCCGCAACGAGGATGTCCTGGTATGCGTCGGGCGGGATGCTGGTCAGGTTCAATCCGGCCATGCGGTCGGGGTCGAGACGTACCGGCGCGGGGCTTTCCTGCGACCATGCGATTCCAGGCGAAATCCACACCATCAAGCACAACGCGCAAATCGAAAATCCGATGATCGTTCTTCTTTTCATGCTCGGGCCCTTCTCCCTTATGACTGTCGCTCGAGCTGTCTGGGATAGAAACCCCAGCGCCCCGGATTCGAAAAGCGATCGTTCCCGCGAAAGTCGAGGTCTCTAGGCCACCTCGACCCAATCGCAGATCACGGATGGCGAGGGTATAGGTTCTCCGTCTTCGCGCAAGCCGTTGAGGTGCGCCTCGATCGCTTGCCGCAGATGCATCTTGGTTTCGTCAAGGGTCGCACCTGTTGCCACGCATCCGGGTAGATCCGGAACGTACGCCGAAAGGTTGTGCGGGCCTTGCTCGATGACGATGCCGTACTTCATGAACTCATTGTAGACCCGCCTGTCGTAGACGGCTATCGAGTGTTTTTGGATGCACGTCGTCGTTCGGATGACCGGAAATTGTCACCCGGCCCTTCTTCGAAGGATGTTTGTATTGGCGATGTGCCAAGAAAAAAAGCCCGGCAGACGCCGGGCCTTCCTGAGGTTGGGGGGAAATCCTTGATGTTCAGCCGGCCAGGTCGAGCCGCGGCCGGTCGTCGTCGCCCATCGTCGATCCGTAGTCGCGCAGCATCCCGAGGCCGACGTTGACCGAGTTCAGTTCCTTGCGCGCGGTTTCGCGGATCAGGTCGAGCCGCCAGTGGGTCTCCGAGTCGATTGCGACGACCTCGCGGGCCATCTCGACGATCTCGTCGTTGACCGACTTCAGCTCGCGCATCATCTCGGGAGTCACCGACGGATCGTCCTTGATCTGTACGATCCAGGTGCCCAGCGTCGACTCGATGGCCTGCAGCTCGATCATCAGGTCGGCGCGCCGGGCGAGCAGGCTCTCCACGCCGTCGATGTTTTCGTCATCGAGCAGACGGAGTTGTTCTTCTGAAATGTTCCGGAACTCGATCACCAGTTCGCGCTCTCGTTCCAGGCTGTGAAGAATCCGATCTGTTGCGCTCATGTTCCTCATTCCTCCGCCCGACCTCCGTTATCCGTGAAGAGCCAGCCGTTGGCCACCGTCGCCCGCCGCAACCAGTTCCGGCGGAGCGGAGTGGACGTTCTCCCGCGCCGCCAGTTCCCGCCAGGCCGCGCCGAGAAGGCTCAGGACGTCGATGGCATCTTCCAGTTGCCGGGTCGACAACCGCGTCGAACCCTCGACGATCTTCTCGATGACAAATGCGTAGAGCCTTTCCAGTTCCGACGCGATGACCCCGCCGTTCTCGGGATCCAGCGACAAGTTCAGGTGCTGGACAATGGCCAATGCCTTGTCCGACGCCCGCGCCTTCCGGACCAGGTCCTTCTTCTCGATGGCGACGATGGAGTCCCTCAGGAACCCGACCGCCCCTTCGAACAACAGCGCCAGCAGTTCGTTCTGATTCGCGGCGTTGACGACGTTGGCCTGGTATGCCGCGGAAACGTTGTTCGATTCGATGGTCCGATTCATTCCGTTGGTTCCTTGTGGTGCCACTTATGTGCTGCCGCAGCCGCTCCTGCTAGAAGAACCCTCCAAGCGACCCCAGTGCCCCTTGCTGTGAAGTCAACTGCGACATTGCCTGATCGGCCGCCGCGAACATCTTCTGTAGTTCGATGCGCCGGTTGTCGAGCCGGAGCTGCTGCGCGATGATGCGATCCCGCATGTTCCTGATCGACTTGTCCAGGTTCTCGCGCGTGGTCTTGATCAACCCGGCCGTGCTGTCCAGACTGTCCAGGCGGCCCGACAGGTCCTGGAACACGCCGGCCACGGTTCCATCGCCCTGGAACAGCTTCTTCACGTCGGCGACGTTCGTGCTCATCGCCGTGTTGAACCTTTCCTGATTGAGCTTGAGCGACCCGTCCTGCTCGAATTCCAGGCCGATTTCGGTGAGGTATCTGTATTGGCCGTCGTTGCCGTTGGCGGTGAGGATCGTGTTTCGGATATCGGCCAGCGCCTGACGAAGGATGGTGTCGCCGGCCAGCGGCCCGGGTTTCCCGGTGATCACATCCAGGCGGGACTGCTTGTCGAAGAACTCCCTCAGCTTGTTGTACTGGGTGATGAAGGTCTTCAGTTGTTCCTCGAGCGCGCCGTGGTCGGCGGCGACCTTGACCGTGGCCGTTCCCAGGCTGTTCAGGTCGATGGTCGTGCCGGGAACAGCGCCCGTGACCGCGTTCGACGCGCTCGTGATGGCGAGGCCGTTGACGGTGAAGTTGGCATCCTGAGCGTTCTGCGCGTTCCCCGAAGCCTCGTTCTGTCCCGCCGCGAACTGGACCACGGTACCGGAATCGTTGCTCAGGTTGTTGTTGATCGTGAACCCGTTCGAGACTCCCGTCTCGCGGCTCTGGATGACGAGCTTGTTGCTGGTTCCGTCGTGAACGACGGACGCGACGACGCCCGATCCCTGGGCATTGACGAGGTCCTTGAGCTGGGTGAGGGTCGTGGACCCGCTGATCGCGATGTCGGCGGTCGTTTCGCCGTCGATCGTGAACGAGATCGTCCCACCGTCGGCGGCAACGTCGTTCGCGGTGGCGAATCCGTTGGTGGAGGCCGTCACCTGTTGCCGGGCGAGTTCGGTGACGTTGATCACATACGACCCGGCGACCGCGTTGTCTCCCAGGGTGACTCCGATCGCGTCGTCGTTGGACGATGTGGCTTTCAATCCCTCGAACGTGCCGGCGGCGACCAGGTCGTCGATCGCGTCCTGAACCTTTTTCACCTCCGCGCCGAAGTCTCCGAATGCGGAGTCCTTCTTCTTGAGTTCCTGCTCCTTGGTCTGCAGATTTTCGAGCGGAATGCTCTCGGCCTGAATGGTCAGGTCGATGATGGCTCCGAAGTCGAAGCCGTTGAATCCAGAAAAGTTGATCTCACCCGGCATGGTTGCTACCTCTCAGAGGCGATCTCACTCGCACAGCCCCCGTATCGACCTTCCCGGGGAGTGCTTTAGGGCCAAATGGGACATTCGACCCGGGCACTCCCCTGGGAAAGTCGGTGGGTGTCAATCGTTTACGGGTTTGATCCCGCCGTTAGCGAAGCAGGCTCAACACCGCGCCCGAGGCCTGGTTCGCCTGCCCGAGGGCGGCGAGACCGCTTTGGGTCAGGATGTTGAACTTGGTCAGCGCGGCGGCTTCCTCGGCGATATTGGCGTCGCGGATCCGGGACTCGGATGCGCGGACGCTGACCGACATGGTCTGCGCCTGGGAAACGGCGAAGCTGAGCCGGTTCATCGCCGCACCGACGCG
>CAZTTI010000030.1:0-3605 GCA_964615925.1 uncultured Solibacteraceae bacterium | reverse complement strand
GAGATCTCGCGCGGCATGTACCCGAACCATCCGGTCCGCGCGATCACCAACGGCGTACACGCCGAGACGTGGGTTTCCGAACCCTTCCAGCGCCTCTTCGACATCGAGATCCCGGAGTGGCGTTCCGACAATCTCTACCTTCGGTACGCCATCGGAATCTCGCTGCCCGAGATCGAAGCCGCGCATGCCGAGACCAAACGCCGGATGATCGAAGAAGTCCGGAAACGCACGACAATCGAGCTCGACGACCGGACGATGACGATTGGCTTCGCCCGGCGGGCGACGGCCTACAAGCGGGCGGACCTCGTGCTCTGGAACATGGACCGGCTCACCTGGATCGCCGGGCACGTGGGCGCTTTGCAGCTTGTGTTCGCCGGGAAGGCCCATCCCAGGGACGAAGGCGGAAAGGCGCTGATTCGCAAGATCGTCGACGCCTCCCAGCACACGGGCGGCGCGCTCCGGATCGTCTATCTCGAGGACTACGACCTCGCCTGCGCCCGTTGGCTCGTCCCCGGCGTCGACCTCTGGCTGAACACGCCCGAACGGCCCAACGAAGCGTCCGGGACCAGCGGCATGAAAGCGGCGATGAACGGCGTCCCGAGCCTGAGTGTCCTCGATGGATGGTGGGTCGAGGGGTGTCTGGAGGGCAAGACCGGGTGGGCCATCGGGCGGAACGAAGGCACGATCGACGATGCCGCGACCGACGCGGCGTCACTCTACGACAAACTCGAACGCGTGATCCTGCCCATGTTCTACGGGCGGCCGAAAGCGTTCGCCGAGGTGATGCGGACGGCGATCGCGGTGAACGGGTCGTTCTTCAACACCCAGCGGATGCTTTCCCAATACGTGGCCAACGCGTATCGTCTCCACGACTGACCCCGGCAAACACGTAATCTTCCGAGTGCTCGGAAGCTCCTTCCCGTGTCATCCTCCCCGGATGAGGGACCGGCATACCGACACCCTGGACTTCGCCGAACTCCGCATGGCCGACATCGGCCTGGTCGGCGGGAAGAACGCCTCGCTCGGGGAGATGTTCAATACGTTCCGGCCCCACGGTGTCGGCGTTCTGGATGGATTCGCGACGACGGCCGATGCGTACCGGCGCTTCCTCGATAAAAGCGATCTCGAGGGCCGGTTGCGCACGATCTTCGCGGACCTCGATGTCGACGACGTCGGCCAGCTCGCCGAGCGGGGACGCTTGGCGCGCCAGGCCGTCCTGGAAACACCGCTTCCGGCGGATTTCACCGAGGCCGTCGTCGACGCGTATCGCCGGCTGTGTGATCGCCTCTTGGGGGAGGTCGACGTCGCGGTCCGATCCTCGGCGACCGCGGAGGACCTGCCCGAGGCCTCGTTCGCCGGAGCCGCGGAGACGTTCCTGAACATCCGGGGCAACGACGCTCTCCTCCGGGCCGTGCATCACTGCTTCTCTTCCCTCTTCACCGACCGGGCCATCAACTACCGGCAGAAGCTCGGCTACGATCAGCTCGCGGTTTCCCTTTCGGCCGGCGTGATGCCGATGGTCCGTTCCGACAAGGCCAGCTCCGGGGTGATCTTCACGCTCGACCCGGAGACCGGCTTTCGTGACGTCGTCGTCGTCACCGGTGCGTACGGCCTGGGAGAGAACGTGGTCAAGGGAATCGTCAACCCCGACGAGTGGACCGTGTTCAAGCCGACGCTCAGCGACGGGCGCCGCCCCCTCGGCGCGAGTCGCCGTCCTATCGTCGGCCGGCGTCTCGGCACCAAGGAAATCCGAATGGTCTACGGGGACGGCACGCGGACCACGCGGAACGAGATGACGCCGCCCGAAGACCGGCAGGCCTTTTCTCTGACCGACGACGAGGTGATCACGCTGGCCCACTGGTCCGTCATCGTCGAGTCGCATTATTCCCGGCTCGCAGGACGCCTTCAACCGATGGACCTCGAATGGGCGAAGGACGGATTGACGGGTGCGCTCTTCATCGTCCAGGCGCGTCCCGAGACCGTGCATTCCCGCAAGGAACCTTCGGCGGCGGCCGAGGCCTACCATTTCGAGGAAACGCTCCCCGAACCCATCGTTCGAGGGCAGGCCGTCGGGGAGAAGATCGCCTCCGGCCGCGTCCGCGTCGTCGGCGATGCTCGTGAACTGACCGCCGTGCAGGCGGGGGAGGTTCTCGTCGCCCGGAACACCGACCCGGACTGGGGGCCGGTGATGCGGAAGGTGGCCGCCATCGTGACCGACCAGGGCGGACGGACCGCCCACGCGGCCATCGTCTCTCGCGAGTTCGGCCTGACATGCGTCGTCGGAACCGGCGACGCGACGTCAATTCTCCGGACGGGCCAGGAAGTCACCGTTTCTTCGGCCGAGGGACCGGAAGGGCATGTCTATCCAGGGATCCTGAAGTACCGCGTCGACACCATCGACGCATCGGGCCTCGGCGACACGCGCACGGCCATCATGCTCAACGTGGGAGATCCCGGCCGGGCCTTCGCCCTGTCCGCGATCCCCAATGCCGGCGTCGGCCTGGCCCGGACGGAGTTCATCATCAACAACGACATCGGCATCCACCCGATGGCGCTGGTCCGTTATCCGGAACTCTCCGATCCCGTCGCGGTCGAGGCGGTTCGGGAGCGCATCGGCGGGGAGGACCCGCGCACCTACTTCGTCCGCCGCTTCAGCGAAGGCGTGGGCCGCATCGCCGCGGCGTTCTACCCGAAGCCCGTCATCGTCCGGACCAGCGATTTCAAGACCAACGAATACGCACAGTTGATCGGAGGGAAGGAGTTCGAAGCCTCCGAGGAGAACCCGATGCTCGGATTCCGCGGCGCGTCCCGCTACTATGACCCGCGCTACGCCGAGGGCTTCGCGCTCGAATGCGAAGCCCTCGTCCACGTCCGGCGCGAGATGGGTCTCTCGAACGTCAAGGTCATGATCCCGTTCTGCCGGACCGTCGCTGAAGGCGTTCGCGTGATCGGGGAGATGGCCAAACACGGGCTGCGCCAGGGCGAAGACGGGCTCGAGATCTACGCCATGTGCGAGATCCCGTCGAACGTGGTCCTGGCCCGCGAATTCCTCGAGATCTTCGACGGGTTTTCGATCGGATCCAATGACCTGACACAGCTCGTTCTCGGGATCGACCGGGACTCGGGCACGGTGGCGCATCTTTTCGACGAACGCAACGATGCCGTTTATTGGATGATCGGACGGGCGATCGACGCCGCGCGCGAGGCGGGGAAACCCATCGGCATCTGCGGCCAGGCGCCGTCGGATTATCCGGAGTTCGCCGAATGGCTGGTCGCCCGCGGGATCACGTCGATCTCGCTCAATCCCGACACGGCGATCCAGACCGCCATGCGCGTCCAGCAGGCCGAACAGGCGATGGCGGCCGGAAAGTGAGATCAAGGCCCGATATTTTCATCCCGACGGCACATTGGTTCACCGAACGGCATCAGAACAGGCAGCTTAACTTCCCTTCCGGTCCCTCGGTATTCGTAGTCTTACGAGCCTGACCCGCCGCCGGCGCGAACGATGTCTCAGGGCAACTGCGCCCGGTCCTGCCAGCCGATCTCTTCGGAACTCTCGACATCCGTCGCGCCGAACTCGTCGAACACTTCCATCGCGCGGCTCT
>CAZTTI010000029.1:0-2889 GCA_964615925.1 uncultured Solibacteraceae bacterium | reverse complement strand
AACGGCCCGTAGTTGTTCGAACAACGCGTGATGAATACGCCGAGGCCGTGCGTGCGGTGATAGGCGAGGGCCAGGAAATCGGCCGCGGCCTTACTGGCCGAATACGGACTGCTGGGGTCGATCGGAGAGTCTTCCCGGAACGCGCCTTCCGGCCCGAGGCTGCCGTAGACTTCATCGGTCGAGATCTGGACGAAGCGCCCGGTGCCGTGCTTTCGCGCGGCATCGAGAAGGCACCGTGTCCCTTCCACATTCGTGCGGACGAACGCGGACGAGTCGAGGATCGAACGATCCACGTGCGTCTCGGCCGCAAAATTGACCACGGCATCCGGGCGAAACTCCTCGAAGACCGCGTCGACCTGGGACGGTTCGGCGATATCCCCGCGAACGAAGCGGTAGCGCGGGTCTTCGGCCACCGACTGGACGTTCTTCAGGTTCCCCGCGTAGGTCAGCAGATCGTAGTTGAGAACCTCGACGTCGTCTTCCGCGGCGATCACGTACCGCACGAAGCTGGATCCGATGAAGCCCGCACCGCCGGTGACCAGAATCTTCATGGACGCTCCATCATCTCAATCCGTCGGCCGCCGCCTGGACGACTTCCTGCGAAATCTCTTCCGCGTTCCCGTTGAAGCGGCTGGCGACGAGAATGTTGGCCCGCAGCAGCGATTCGAACGTGCCGGCGTCGGACCACCAGCCGTCGACGACGGCGTGGTTCATCTGACCGCGCTCGATGTATGCGTTGTTCACGTCGCTGATCTCCAGCTCGCCGCGACCGGAGGGCTGGATGGTCCCGATCACGTCGAACACCGAGTTCTCGTACATGTAGAGCCCGGTCACCGCGTAGTCGGATTGGGGCCGGGCGGGTTTCTCTTCGATCCGGACGATGCGATCGCCGTCGAACACCGGCACCCCGAAGCGCTGGGGGTTCTGGACCTGCTTCAGGTGAATACGCGCGCCGACGGGGTTTGCCCGGAACGCCTCGACCGAGTCGCGAACGCTCTTCTCGTAGATGTTGTCCCCGAGGATGACCGAGACCGGATCGCTCTCGGCAAATTCGCGGGCCAGCGCCAGGGCCGCCGCGATCCCACCTTCACCTTCCTGGTAGGTGTAATGAAGGTGACGGATGCCGAAATCCTGCCCGTTACCCAGGAGTTCGAGGAACCCCCCGGCATTTTTTCCACCCGTGACGACGAGGACCTCGTCGATCCCCCCATCCACCAGGGTCTGAATGGGATAGTGGATCATCGGCCGGTTGTAGACCGGCAGCAGGTGCTTGTTGGTGATTTTCGTCAGCGGGAACAGGCGTGTCCCGAGGCCACCGGCAAGTACGATTCCCTTCATCTCTCTGTCTCAGGCTCCAGCGTATTAAAGCATAAGGGAGTGGATATCCGGATGACGGGAAGGAACAGCAGAAAGCCGTCGAAAAGACGGTGGGAGCTTGTGAAGGCTCCGACGCGGAGCCTCCTCACAAGACGCGCGGCTACTGGCCGAGCCCTTCGGTGATCTCGATGTAGGTTCCCGCGGGATCGGTAATGAAGGCGATCGTCAGGTTCCCGATCGACCGGGGCGCGACGTCGAACTCCACGCCCATCTCCTCCATGTGTTCGACGAAGGTGTCCATGTCGGCCACCTCGAAACCGATGTGGTCGATCGCCGCTCCGCGGGACGGCATCGGCGTGCCGCCGCGGGCCCCGATGAAATCCACGCGTCCTCGTGGAAAGACGGCGGACGGCAGGCCACGGCGCTCGCCGATTTCGGCGCCGAACGCCTCGACGTACCATTCACGCAACCCTTCCGCGTCGGGAACGAACAGGTGGATGTGATGGAACTCGATCGGGTTTTCAAGCCCGTCTTCCTGCTGCATCTCGACGCGCATTCCGCCCGGCAGGTCGGCCAGGATCTGCCCGGTCTCGGCATTGTCCACGCCAAACGTGGCCCCGACCGATTCGAGCTTGGCGTGGATGTCGTCGTAGCTCTGGACCGCGAAGCCGATATGGTTGGCCACCGTATCGGTGGACGGCGCGGTGGGTTCGCGCTCGGTGAACAGGAGGTACATTCCGGGAACCTGCATCATCGGAATGCCGCCTTCGGGTCCGGGCACCGCCCCAAGCGTCGTCCAGATCTCGCGGGCCCGTTCGGCGTCCGGCACGGTCATGTGGACGTGACCGTTGCCGACCCCGGCCTCGTTCAACCCGGGGAGTTGGGCCACGAGCGTGCCGCTCAAGATCACGAACAGCGCGATCAGAACAAGATAGTTGGTTCCCGCTTTGCCCCGCTTCGTCATGGCATCTCCATCGGACGGTGGTCCGAAATTCCTGTCTGTTTGGTTGTTCCGCTACCGGCCCCCGAGTGTCTCGAGGTAACTGACGAGATCTTCGATCTGGCCGGCGTCGAGCCGGCCGGCAAACGACGGCATCGGGGACTCCACGACGCCGTAGTCGTCCAATTCATCGAGCACGAACGTTCGAACCTCCGCGCCGTCGACCAGGATGGACACGGTGTGGGTGTCCCGGTTCAGCAGGCGTCCTGTCAGGGATTGCCCGCCGCTGGTCACGCGAAAGGTCTGGTTCTCCCGGCGGACCTCGGCATTCGGATCGGTCAGGGCCCTCCGGAGACGCCCGCGGATCTCGTCCGGAGTCGGCGGTACGAATCCCCGCCCGCCCCCTTGCGGCACCGCCCCTACACGGCCGAGGTCCGGCCCGCGACGCCCGCCTTCGCCGTTGACGCGATGACAATTCATACAACCCGTCGTCTCGAACAGGGCGCGGCCTGCCGCGGGGTCCCCCGCCGATTCGGCTGGGGCCGACGCCGCGTCGGGTCCGGCCATCGAGCGCAGGTAGGCAAGGACGAGGCCCGCTTCCTCGGTGCTGACGTTGTTCGGGGGCATCGACG
>CAZTTI010000028.1:0-2858 GCA_964615925.1 uncultured Solibacteraceae bacterium | reverse complement strand
CGCGGACCTGCCTGATGGAAGGGATCGACGACCTCGAATACATCCTGAAACACGAGAAGGAGATCGCCGCGTTCGAGGCGGGTCGGGCGGGCTGAGCGAACACAAACGGGCCAGCGATTGCTGATCGAAAAGAGCCCGATCCTGATCTATCGTGAGATGCTCTTCCCGCGATCGAGCGTTCGTTTCAGGTCACCCTCGGCTCGGCGTCGGATATAGCCCATGCACTCAATATTCGACGAATATTGAGAACGCCAAAGCCATGGCGAACGAAAAAAGGGAAGGGTTCATGCCGCACCTCGCTTTCAAGTGGAGATGCGGAATCCGATTCGATTTCGGGTCAGAAGAGATCTCCGGACGAGAGCCGCTTCTTGAGCTCAGCCGCCGATCCCACTCTGACCGGCAGCGCGAAGTTCGGCTTCGTCTGCCGCTCGGGATTTCTCGCGGCTGAAAGGCTGTATCCTACAGAATCTAAGTATGATAAAGTCGATTCATGCCGCTCCCTGACGAGATCCTCGAGGAGGCCGCTGTTCTGTTTCACGACGCTCGCGTCGAGGATATCGATCCGGAAGTCCACGCGCCATTCGTGATCGCCCGGGTACTGGACCAAGGAACGCTCAGGAGCGTCGACGGCCTCCTTCGTTACTACGGACGTGACCGCGTTCGCCGCTTCTTGTGTGAAGGTGGCACCGCCCGCATTTCCAGGCGGACGGCTCCGCTCTGGATCGCCTTTCTCGACATCAAGCCCGAAGAGTGCACACGGAAATTCTCACCGAGAGTCAGGTCGCCGTTCTGGACGGCCTGACACGGATTCCCACGGTGGGGGAGTTCTACCTCGCCGGCGGTACTGCCCTTGCCTTGCGCCACGGCCACCGCCGCTCCGTCGACTTTGACTTCTTCCGGCCCACGGAGTTCGATACGCAGAGGCTCCTGCTGACGCTGGACTCCACGTTCGGTTCTTCCGAGCGGCTGCCGACTGGCGCCGACACGCTTTACGTCCGTCTGTCCGGTGTGACCACGTCCTTCTTTCGCTATCCCTTCCCCCTGCTCCAAGATGTCGAGCCCGCACCGTGGGGCTTCGGGCTCGCCTCGGATTCCGACGTCGCGGCAATGAAGATCGAGGCGGCGGGTCGCGGCTCCCGTAAGGATTTCGTCGACCTGCGTGTGCTGTGCCGGAAGGGCGTGTCCCTCGACTCTGCATTCGATCTCTTCGACCGCAAATACGGCACGGAGCGAACAGACCGCTATCATCGTCTGCGGGCTCTGGCGTATTTCGAGGACGCCGAGCACGAACCCATGCCCGACATGCTCGTTTCCTTCGATTGGGACGAGGCGAAGCGATACTTCACCGCCGAGGCGTCGCGCCTTCTCGCCAGCGGCGCCGGCTGATCGCCGATCGCAGGCGCCGCCTATCGGTCGTCCGCCGGCGCGATGTATCCTTCCCGGGCGACGACCCGCAGCATTCGGTCGCCGGGACGGCGCGCCGTGACCGTTACCTTCCGAAACGCGCCGTCGTGCTCGGGATTGCTGGAGTGATAGCCGAGGGTGTATTGGTTGCGGATTCCGCCGACGATATCCAGCCAGACGCGCTCCAGATCGCGGGGCGATTTCGGAAAGAAAGCGCGTCCACCGCTGATTTCCGCGATTTCACGCAACACTCCCGCGTTCCGGTCGCGGTTTGTTTCGTCGTATATGCCAATCGGGTAGATGGTTGCGGTCGACTGCCGGACCAGCCCCAGCAGATCGTCCAGGTCGAGGCGGCTTGCGTTATCCCCGCCGTCGCTCAGGACCACCAGCGCTTTCCGGTCGTGGTTGCCGGCCTTCAGTTGTTCGATTCCATAGGCCAGAGCGTCGTGTAGCGCGGTCAGGCCCGCCGGCCTTGCCCGGACGAGCGCCGATCGGATGAGTTCGCGGTCGCTGGTGAACGGGATCCCTAAGCCCGGGTACACATACTCGTTGAAGTGCAGGACGAACATCTCGTCGCCGGGGTTGCTCGCCTCTGTGAATGCCAGCGCCGCATCGATGACTTGCGCGCGCTTGTCGATCATGCTGCCGCTGTTGTCGATGATCAGTCCGACGCTTGCGAAGGCTTCGGCGGCGTCGAAGAGTTTGATCTCTTCTGGCCGCCCGTCCTCGTGAATCTGGAAATCGCCGGGTTCCAGACCGGGCACGTAGCGACCCTCATCGTCGGTGACCGTGACCTGGAGCACCACCAGGTCCACGTCGATCGCAATTGTGAACGGCTCCTCGTCATCGCCTTGCTGGGCCGCGACGAGGAGCACCGCCGGGAAAACGATCCACGCGAACAGACCTAGCGCGCGCACAACTTCCGGAGCCCAAACCCTGTGGCCGTCGACAGCAGACCCACCAGGGCAAGCAGCGGCAACACACCAGCAGTTTTCGGAAGCGTCGCGGTCTGAACGGGAGGGGTCTCCACGACTTCAGAAATCTCGACGTCCTGCCCAGTCGGCGTGACGACCCGGAGGGGCGCCTCACGCAGGGCCACGGCGGGCGGGGAGGTCGGCGTGACGATCGGCGCCACGATGTTTTCCGCGACTTCGTCGGGAATGTAGATCACCGGCTGGTTGGATTCCCTGGCGATCTCCACGGCCCTCTGCCGGGGGTACACGAACTCCTGGCCCGAATTGTCGCCCGGGTAGAACCAAGCTCTCAGGGCCGCCGGTTCGCCGGCCGGCCGTTCCGCGAACGTAATGACCGTCTCGTTGGTAGCCTGCAGACGGTAGTTCGGAATGGCCAGAATATTTCCGTACAGGTGCGTCTCATCCGCATTCAGGACCTGTACGATGTGCCGGTCCGACAGGGAATCATACAACCTGAATACATAGGTTCCGGCAGGCAGC
>CAZTTI010000027.1:0-14415 GCA_964615925.1 uncultured Solibacteraceae bacterium | reverse complement strand
CGGCGCGACCATCGCCGATGGCAACCAGGAGTGGAGCGGCATCACGGCGGCCTTGACGCCGACACCCGCGGCCAGCAAGACGAACAGAGTCCAGAGTGTCGCGGGCTGATCGGCGAGTGGCGCCATGAACCCGCCCGGACGGAACGTCGTGTCGATTCCCATGATGATCATCCACGCCGTGGCCGCGATCAGCGCCAGACCGGCCGACAACGTGTAGGCGAGGTATTTTCGCCCACCGGCGATGGCCGCGTCGTCCCCGTGATGGGTGACCAGGGGATAGGTCGCGAGCGTGAGCAACTCGTAGAAGAGGACGAACGTGACCAGGTTCTGGGCGAGCGCGACGCCGATGGCCGATCCGACGCTCACCGCAAAAGCCGCGAAATATCGCGACTGCCGGCCTTCCTTCATCGACCGCATGTAGCCGATCGAATAGAACGTCGTGACGATCCAGAGCGATGACGCCAGTAGCGCGAAGATCAAACCCGCGGCATCGGCGCCCACCGCGATCGAAACACCAGGAGCAAAGTCGATGAGGGCGAGGCCCGGGCGCTGGCCGTCCAGGACCACGGGCACCATCGAGACGACCACGCCGAGCGTCAAGATGCCGGCCAGAACGCTCGCGGCCTCCCTGACGTTCGGCCGGCGTCGGAAAGCGGCGATCGGAACGACCGCCAGCATCGGCAGGAGAATCGCCAGAAACGGAAAGAGCGACGTCATCACCCCGATAACCCCGGACCGATGATGCGGCCGATGATCGCGACGTTGAACACTCCGAGGACGACGCTCGCCACGGCGAGCACCACGGCCGGGGCGACCGAATCGAGGGGCATTTCGGTGGCATTCCGAACCGCGTTGGCGGCGCTCCGATCGGCGTCGACCAGTCCCGGCGCGTCGGTGGCGGGGATCCGGGCCAGGTACACGCGCTCGATGAAGCGAACCATGTAGGTCGCGGTGAGCAGGCTGCTCGCGAGCACGACCCCGGCAACGATCCAGCGGTCACCATCGAAGGCAGCCTGAACCAGGTAGAACTTGCTGAAGAAACCCGCCGTGGGCGGGACTCCCACCATGGAGACCGCGGCGATGGCGAACGCCGAAAGGCTCCACGGCATCACGCCGGCGATCCCGGCCATACGCTCGATGCGCACCTGCGCGGTACGGTACCGGATGTTGGCCGCGACCAGGAACAGGGAGGCCTTCATGACGGCGTGGGCCATGACGTGAAACAGCGCGGCCGTTGCGGCCAGCGGGCTGGACAAGCCGATGCCGGCCGCGATCAGACCGAGCTGGCTGATGCTGCTGTAGGCCAAGGCCCTCCGCAGGTCCTTCTCCATGACCGCCGCGACACCTCCCGCGATGGAGCCGACGAGCCCGAGGGTGAGGATCGTCGTCGCGATGGGGACTTCGCGCGACAGATAGTCGGGTGGAAACACGGTCATGAACATGCGCAACATCGCGTACGCCGCCACCTTGGTACCGATCGGGGCGACGAGGGCCGTCACCGAAGACGGGGCATAATTGTACGCATCCGGCAGCCACCAATGGAGCGGTACCAGCGCCATCTTGACGGCCAGCCCGGCGAAGATCAGGGCCGCTCCGGCGGCCACGGCTTCGGACTCGACGACGTTCGGGAGCCGCGCAGCCATGTCCTCCATGTTCAGGGTCCCCGTCGTGAAGTAGAGGTAGCCGACACCGAGCAGATACAGGGCACCGCCCGCGGTGCCCACGATGAGGTACCGGAACGACGCCATCATCGCCTTCCGGCCTCCCATGAAGATCAGCGCGTACGTGGAGAGCGATGAGATCTCGAGGAAGACGAAGAGGTTGAACATGTCCCCGGTCAGGACGATCCCGACCAGCCCGGTCAGCATCATCAGCACCGTCCCATAAAACGGTCCGAGGCGATGCCCCATCTCCCGCTCCGCCATGCGGCGCGTCCCGACCAGCACCAGGGCGCTCACGACGACGATGACGGTCGCGACGAAGCCGGAAACCGGATCGACGACGTATTCGATCCCGATCGGCGGCGGCCATCCGGCGAGGGCATATCGGAGGACTCCGCCGTCGACGACCTCGACCAGAGCCTGGACGGCGGCGACCGCAGAGACCGAAACGGCCAGCAGTGTCGGTAGAAACGCCCACGCCGGGCGGCGGAGTCCGACGAGCGTGACCAGGAGCGCTCCGAGGAGGAGGGGGAGGACGATGAGGATCGGGAGATGGGCGTTCACGACCGTTTGACACGTTCGAGGATCTCGCGTTCATCGAGCGTTCCGTATTCGCGGAAGATCGCCACCATGAACGTGAGGGCGAGCCCGAGCGTCGCCGCAGAGACCACGATTGCCGTGAGCATGAGCACGTGCGGCAGGGGATTCACGTAAAGGCGGGGGGCGAGACTGCCGCTCTCCACGATGATGGGGATCGTGCCTCCGGACTTCTCGCTCCCGGCGATGTAGAAGAGAATGATCGCGCTCTGGAAGACGTTCAGGCCGATCAGCTTTTTGACGAGGCTCCGCTTGGCCAACATCCCGTACACACCGATGAGCATGAGGGCCGTGGTGGCCCAGTAGGGATAGCGCGCGAGGAAAATCTCGAAGAAGGCCCCCGCTTCCGTCATTATTCGCTCCACTCCGCGCCCGAAAGGTAGTCGAACATGGCGCCGAGGACTCCCATGACGCCCGCCGTCACCCCGGCTTCGATCGAGAAGATCCCGATGCTCCGGACGGTCACGTGTCCGAAAACGATTCCCTGCTCGGCGGGGATCGGCAGGTGGCCATAGTCGAGGAACGCCCCACCGAACAACATCGGCACGATGCCGGTGAACGCATAGAGGGAGACCCCCCCGACAGCCAGCGTCACCAGGGTCGATGTCTGGACGATGGATTGGTTCGGGCCGAGCGCGAGCCGCGACAGGATGACGGCGGCAGCCAGGATCGCCCCAGCCTGGAATCCGCCTCCGGGCCCGGCTTCTCCGTGGGCCAGTGTGTAGAAGGCGAACACGATCAGAAAAGGGAGCATGAGGATGCGCACGATGAAGTGCAGGATCACGCTCCGTTGTTCACCCGCCACGCTGGCCCTCCCGCATGAGAACGAGAACGACGCCCAGTCCCGCGGTGAAGATCACGGCAGTCTCGCCGAGCGTATCGAACGAACGGTAGTCGGCCAGAACGGCCGTGACCACGTTCGGGGAACCCGTGTCTTCCTGAGCCCGGCGAATGTAGTCCGGCGCGAGATAGGTCTGCGATACCGAGTCGGCGGCGCCGTGATCGGGCAGCGCGCTGGTCGCCCAGACCAGCAGCGAAGCGAAGGTCGCGAGCGTCAACCAGACCAGGACTTTCAATCGACCGACCTCCGGCCCATCGCCCGAACGCCGGTGACGAAAAGCACGCCCGTCACACCGGCTCCCAGCACGGCCTCGGTGAGGGACACGTCGACCGCTCCCATAACGGCCAGCAGGAAGGCCGTGAAGAAGCTGAACACGCCGAGAACGACGATCGACGCGAGCAGGTCGCGCAACTCGAGCGCAATGATGGCTGTCAGGATGAGGAGGGCGAACAGAATGGTTTCCAGTTCCCAGAGCATCAGCGGCGTCCCTCTCCCAGCCGCGGGCCGTCTCCGGCGGAACCGGCGTCCGCGGCGGGGAGGGTCGCCGGCTGGATCCCCAATCGCGCCGCTGCGCGGGCCAGGAGGTGCGCCGCCGTCGGCGCCGTGATCAAGATCAGCACCGTGGCCATGAGCAGTTTGATCATGACCAGGCCCACGCCTTCGTAGATCCCAAGCCCCAGCGTCAGCAGGCTCAACCCCAGCGTTTCGGTCTTCGAGACCGCATGGAGACGGGAATAGAAGTCGGGGAGCCGGATGATTCCAAGTGCGGTCACGGCCATGAAGAAGACCCCCACCCACACCAGGACCAGCCCCACGTTCTCACGCATCATCGTTCTCCCTGGGGCTTACCCTGCGGTCTCCCCTGGGCCTCGAGATAGCGCGCGATGGCGACGGAACCGATGAAGTTCAGGAGGGCGTACGCGATCGTCAGATCGACGAACATGTCCGGCCGTCCATATATGAATCCAAGAACCGCAATCAAGGCGATGTTGGTCGTTCCGATCAGACCGCCGGCAAGCATGCGGTCGAGGAGGGTGGGACCGAACACCACACGATAGAAACTGATCACGATGACCAGCACGAGGGCGCCCGCAATGGCGAGAAACATTCCGGCCTACCGTTCCTTGTAAAACCACGAAAGGTCGTCAACGTCGGGCACAATCGATTCGGAACGCACCCCGCCCTCGGTCCCGAACACCCAAGCAACCTTGCCCGGCATGGAGCCTCCCGTGACCCCTTCCGCCGCACCCTGGTTCAGGGCATGGACGAGGTAACGACCGTTCGAGACGTCTACTGTCACCGTCCCCGGCGTCAGCGTGATCGACTGGGCCAGCAGGACCTGGGCAGGTTCCATTCGGAGCGAGGTTTCGAACTCGACCAGCCGCGGGGAGATCGGCATGCGGGGATGGAGCACGAAATAAACGACGCTCACGTTGGACCTGACGATCTGCCAGGCGAGATACGGAATGTACCACGCGAATCGCCAGAGCGTTCGCGCGAGCCACGCCCCGGAGACGGGGACGGGTTCGAAGTCGCGAGTCATGGAGGGGCGCAATAAATTGTTGGTCATTCCCGTGGCGACCAGCGACGAAAGGAATCCAAGGACCAGGAACTGGATTTCGAAATGTCCGGAGAGCAGGAGCCAGAAGATGAACAGGACGAGGGGGCGGGCGATCCAGAGAAAGGCCGGGTGTTCCCACCCCCGGCGTGCGGATTCCCCTGATCGTTCTTCCATGATGTTGGTCAGGCTACGCAGTCCTTTCGGGACTGTCAAGGCGGCCTCCGCTTCGGGTCCACCGAGGTCGCCGCTAGGGCTCCGTCAAAGCGAAAAAGGCGACGTGAACCCTGGCAACGAGGTTCATGTCCATGCCGCCCGGACCGATGGGACCCTCGCCGGCGGCTTCCCGGAGATACGGCAGGGCCTCCGTGTCGTTCCCGTGGACGTGATGGTACAGGCCCGCATAGAGCGCGGCATAGAAACGGGGCGACGATGAAGCCGGAGCGCCGCGGACGATTTCCATCACTTCCTCCGGTGTCCGGTCTCCGGCGAACATCTCGTAGACCTCCGGCATCGGACGGCGCGGATCCGGGCCCACCGGCAGCATCGCCTCGCGAGCGCGTTCCGGGCTCTCGAGCCGCGCCACGCACATGAAGTGCCAGACCGCATTCTCCACGTCGTTCGGGTTGACCGTCCGGTGCAGTTCGAACTGCTCGCGGCAGTCCTGGTACCGTCCCGCGTAATAGAGCGCGATTCCCCGTTGCCACAACCGTGCCTCGACGTCGGGGACGAGCCGCACCACTTCGTCGAAACCGGCGGCGGCAGCTTCGAACCGCCCGGCGGCAAAGTCGACGAGCGCTCTATCCATGACGGCCTGGGGGTTTTGGAAAACGGCGGCCAAAGCCAGGATCAGGAGCGACACGGGGCTCACTCGTCCCGCAGGTCCAGCGCGACCAGCGAGTCCTCGTTCCGCAGGTACAGGATGCCGCCGGCCAGCGCCGGGTACGCACGGACGACGCCGGGCAAGACCCGCGCCTGGGCGATGAGGACGAAATCCTCGGGTGTCGGCTCTGCAAGCACCAACTCACCCGATTCCCGAACGATCAGCAGGCGGTCGCCGGCGAGCATGATGCTGCCGGCCCGGAACTGCTCGAGGCTCCACCGCACTTCTCCCGTGTCGAACTCCACGGCCCGGAGGCTCGGACCGAACTCCTGCCGCCCGTGATACCCGTAAAGGATGCCGTCGCGATAGACGCTCGTCGCATAGTGGTTGGAGAGAACATCGTTCGAGGTCCAGATCTCGACGAGGTCTTCCCCGTTCCATTCGAGCACGCCCGCGCCGGGCCCGTATTCGGCAGAGACGAAAATGCGGTTCCCGACGACGACGGGAGATGCCGCATTGACCGAGGTGTCGGATCGGGAGCGCCAACGACGGTCGAAGACGACCCTGCCATCGGAAGGGTCGATGCCGGCCAGACCGTTTCGCGTGAAGAACACCGCGAGTCGCCGCCCCTGGAACGTTGCGCCGACCGGCGAGGAATAGCTCGCCTCGTGATCGGTCGCCGTCCACACGACGGCTCCGGTGTCCGCGTCGAACGCCACGATACCGCTCGGATCGCCGCCCTGTCCTCCGACGTTCGCGATCACGCGGCCGCCTTCGACCAGCGGCGAACCTCCGGCGCCAAAGTAGCCTTTCGGCACGTCGAAGCGTTCCATCGTGTCCACGTTCCAGACGCCCTCGCCGGTTTCAAAGTCCACGGAATGGAGCTTACCCTCGGCGCCATAGACGTACACCCGGCCGTTCGCGATCACCGGAACGGCCCGCGGCCCTTCGTCGAAACCGAAATCGTCGCGATACGTGGTCGCATAGTCGTATCGCCACTCGGTCTCGCCGGTGGCGGCGTCAAACGCGTCGACGACCTCGCGGTCCCCGACGCGGTGATGCAAAATCAACCGGCCGCCGGAAACCACGGGACCGCTGAAGCCCTCGCCCACCGGCCGTTGCCACACGACCTCCGGCCCGTTCGCGCCCCACGTCTCGTCAATCGTCCCGCCGGGATATACGCCGTTGCGTTCGGGTCCGAAGAACTGCGGCCAGTCCTGAGCGGGGAGCGGGAACACGAAAGCGAAGGCGGCAGCAAGCATGCCGGCGACGGGACGCCACCTCATCGGTGATCGCCTCCTACCCGATCGGCGGGGACGCTTCCCGGCGGGACGATCCCGTTCAGTCGTGCATAAACCGCCATCTGCCCATAGTGGTTGTAGCTGTGGGACAGAAACGACACGGCGATTGACGAACGAAGCACGGGACCGAAATGGGATGGAACCGTTTCCATGTGGTTGGAATTCGTCAGAGTCTGGAGACACGCGCGCGCCACGGTGAACGATTCCCGGAGAAATCGGATGGTGGCGTCGCGCCCCCGGACCTCCTCGGGTCCGTTGTTTCCCCGGCCCGGCCGGAACGGAGGGTCGTCTCCGGTCAGCACGACGGCGGCGAGTTGAAGGACGGTTCCGAGGTGCCGGGCCTGCTCGCCGAACGTCCGGACGCCGGTGAAGGAGCCCGATGTGGGAACGAAGTCGAAGACCTGTTCAGGAACCGCCTCGACGAGTGAGAGGACATCCGACTCGACCAGGGAAAGCTGGTCGGCGTACATGCCCGCGACTCGATTCTTCACCATCCCCAAGAGTTCCCTTTGACTTCATCCGCCGTCTGGGTTCGAATGCGAACATTGTTAACACGAAACCCTTCGGCTTCGGAAGGAAGCGATGCACAAGCTCGTTCTCACTCTCGTCCTCGTCCAATTCCTGACCGGCGGTCAGGGAACCGGGGATCGTCCCGCGCCGCGCCGATCCGACGGTCGCGTGGAGCTGGGATCGGCCCCGGGAGAACCGCCCGGCCTCTGGGTCGGGAACGGAGGCCGCCTCGCGATCAATCCGGACAGCTACGAACCCCGATCCACGCTGAACGCTCCGATCCACATCGACGACGTTCCGATCCAGGACTGGGCGCTGGCGCTGACGAACGACCGCCATCGGCAGTTCCTGTCTTATGAGCCCCACGCGCGATGCAAGCCTTCCGGGGGACCACGGGAATTCGTCACGCCCTACGGGTTCGAGATCCTCGATCTTCCCGATCTGGAGCGCATCCTGATCTTCGACATCGGCGGGCCGCACACCTATCGCATCGTCCACATGGATGGCCGCGAGCATCCCGAAAACCCTTCCCCCAGTTACTACGGCCATTCCATCGGCCGTTGGGAGGGGGACACCCTCGTCGTCGATTCGGTCGGCTTCAACGAGCGGTTCTGGATGAACCGGGACGGGATTCCGCACACCGACCGGCTGCACCTGGTCGAGCGCTTCACGCGTCCTGGCCACGACACGCTGCGTTATGAGGTGACGATCGACGATCCGGGAGCGTTCACGGATGAGTGGACCACGGGGTTCGATCTCGGCTGGACGGAAGGGGAGATCTGGGAATACGTTTGCCAGGACAACAATTCTTTCGCCGACAACATCGTCGACTCGTTCGGGGAACCCGAGCCCCCGAGCCGCATCGTACCGTGACCCAGAGGCCACCAGGAGGAAGCGTGAGGAAGAGTTCTTTCTTGATCGCGAGCGTCGTGCTGCTCGCGATCGTCGAAACCGCGCATGCGCAATTGCTCGCCGGAGAACGGGAAGCCGTCGTTACGGCCATCCCCGGCATCATCGAAGCCGGGGCCGAATGGAGCCTCGCCTGGGCCGATTTCGAGACCGCGGACGGAATCGTGGGAACTCCCGACGGCGGCGTCCTCTTCGCTCAGGAGCAGACCGACACCATCGTCAAGCTCGACGCCGAAGGGAACGAGTTCATCTTCATGAAAAACGCCAACGGTCCGGGAGCGGTCTCGATGGACGCCCAGGGGCGCGTCTACGCCGTCCAGCGGACCTGCACCGACCCGGGGAAACCTTCGAGCGAGAGCTGCGCGGAACTGCCGATGGTCTCGATGATGTATCCCACCTATCGCGTGCTGGCCTCGAGCTTCGCCGACGGCCGCCCGCTCGGCCGAGTCAACGACATGATCGCCGACGGCAACGGCGGGGCATATTTCACGGTCGGCGGGGCGTATTACGTCGATCCCGCGGGCCAGGTCCACGTCGTGGCCGAGGAGGACATCCGTTCGAACGGCATCATGCTCAGCCCGGACGGCAGGACGCTCTACGTCACGAACAACACCGTGGTCCTCGCATTCGACGTCGGGCCCGACGGCCGCACGACAAACCGCCGCGAGTTCGGCGCGCTCGACGGTGACAGCGGCGGCGACGGGATGG
This sequence comes from uncultured Solibacteraceae bacterium, assembly GCA_964615925.1. GTDB lineage: Bacteria > Acidobacteriota > Terriglobia > 20CM-2-55-15 > 20CM-2-55-15 > JAJEDW01. Next base: position 5,507 of record CAZTTI010000027.1, on the reverse strand, counting down.
CGATCGATTCGGAAGGGCGGCTCTACGTCACGGCGAATCTCGGCGTCCACGTGCTGTCTCCGGACGGGGATTATCTCGGCCTGATCCCGACGCCCCGGCGTCCGATCACGGCCGCCTTCTCGGGACCCGGCAAGCAGACGCTCTACGTGCCGCAGATGGGCGCCGTCGGTCCGGACGGGCGGGCTTGGGAAACGCCCCCGGGCGTCCGCAACACGGCGATGACGATCTACACGATCCCGGTGCTCGCCACCGGCTACGACGGGCGGCCGAAGTGACGATCTCTTTCAGTCGGCGCGGATGACCTGGACCGGGACGCGGGGCTTGAGCGAATAGAGGTCCGGCCGGCGGTCGCGAAGCGGCCGGACGCTTCCGACGTCGCGCGTCTCCTCGAGCGCCACCAGATCCAGGTCCGTGATCACGACGGTTTCGCTGTTGAAATCCCCCTCCGCGGCGATCCCGTTCATCGGGAAAGCAAAGTCGCTCGGCGTGCAGATCACGGCCTGCCCGTAGTTGATCAGGAAGTTCTCGACCTTGGGAAGGTTGCCCACGTTCCCGGACATGACCGTGTAGATCTCGTTCTCAACGGCGCGGGCCTGTCCGGAATAGCGAACCCGGAGATAAGCCTTCCGCTCATCGGTGCTGAACGGAACGAACAGGACTTCGGCGCCGGCGAAGGTGACCAGGCGCGCCAGTTCCGGGAACTCGATGTCGTAACAAATGATGATGGCGATCCGGGCGTGGCTGGTCTCGAAGACCTTGATCTCGGTCCCCGGTTCGATGCCGTATTCCCGCTTCTCGTTGGGCGTGATGTGGAGCTTTTCCTGCGTGTACACGTTCCCGGTCGGCGTGAACAGGTGCGCCACGTTGCGAACACCGCCGCCGACGCGGACCGGGTGCGAGCCGCCAATGATGAACAGCCCCGTCCGCTTGGCCATCTTGACGAACATCTCGCGATACCGGTCGGCCATGTCGGCCAAATGGAGCACCGCCTCGCGGGGTTCGATGGACGGATCCATCGTGCTGAAGAGCTGGACGGTGAACAACTCCGGGAGCAGGAGGAAGTGGCTGTGGTATTCGGCCGCGGTGGTGACGAAAAATTCCACCTGATGTTCGAATTCCTCCCAGCCGGACAAGCTCCGCATCTCGTATTGCGTCGCGCAAACACGGATCTTGCGAACCGGGCGTTTCATCGGGGAACCCGCAATGCGGCGCTTCGCGGACTCGTACGCCGGGTTCTCCATCTCGAGGAAGGTGGCGTAGTCCAGGCTCTGCGCATCGCGGAGGTAACCCATATGGACCCCGCGGATCCGGTACCCGGCGCGCAGGTGGGCTCCGAGGGCCCGGTCGCGCAATTCTCCCTGCTGGACCTTCTCGACGTACTCCTCGGGGCTCAGCTTCCCCGCGTAGGCGGCGTAGCCGGGGATGCGGCCTCCCGCCACCATGCGCCGGAGGTTGAACCGCCGCATGATGGTTCTGCGGCCGTCGTACAGGTGTTGAGCGATTCGACGGCCGCGGTAATCCGGATGAACGGCGATGTCGGCTCCGTAGAGCGTGTCGCCCGAAGGATCGTGGGTGCTGAAGGTCCCGCCGCCCGTGATCTCGGTGTAGGAATACCAGGGAGTGCTCTCGTCGAGCTGGACGATCAGCGCGAACGCGTATGCGACGATCTTCTGATCGACGATGGCCACGAGCTGGCCCTCGGGAAAGGCCTCGATCTGGAGATGCAACATGCGTTCGTCGCACAGCGTCGCCACGGGAAGCGCCGAATACGCGGCCACCTGGCACTGGTAGATCGCCGGCACGTCGGCGAGCGTCGCCTGCCGGACGACGACCTCGGAGGAGGAGTCCCGACGCGGCGCTTCCCTGGCTTCCGCCGTGGGGCCTTGTTCAATTTCCGCCATGGACGTGATTACACCCGACACGGGCCGGCGTTGCAACACCCCGACGCCCGATCCTTTTCCGAGCGCGGAGCGTTCGATGTCTGGTAGAAGGATCTTTATGGAATGGTCTCTGGTCCGGTCGTCGACTCTGGTGGTGATGGCGGCCATCGCGTTTGGGTCGAGCGCCTGCAGCACGCCCGAGCCTCCGGAGGCGGAAACCCTTCGGATCGTCGGCGGGGGTGACCTCGGCACGGAACTGATCCGGCTCTACGGGGAGAATATCCCCGGAGCCGCGTTTTCGACGACGGGCCCGTACGACGGTTCGTTCGCCGCCCTCTCCATGGTGGAACGGGGAGAAGCCGAGGTCACCTTCGCCGGAGCCCGCGCGACGTACGAAGCGTTCACCTCGGGAGCGGAATCCCTCCCGCGGCCTCACGGCGAGCTCCGGGGGATGTCCGTCCTCGAATCCGGCGCCCTGCATGTGCTCGTCGGCCCGGACGTGGAGATCGAACGACTCGCCGCCCTGGCGGAAGTCCAACCCGAGGAAGTCCGGGTGTTGGTCGGTCCCGAATGGAGCAACTCGGCGTCGAGCGCTCGCCAGCTGCTCCCGCTTTTCGGAATCCCGGAAGAAGCGCTGGTGGCCCGGCCCACGGCCGATATCGCAGAAGAGCTTCGGACCGGCGGCGCTCAGGCCGCCTTCCTGATGCGGCCTTACCCTTCTCCCGCCATCGCGTCGATCCTGTCCCTGCCGGGAGTCCGTCTCTGGGAGCTTTCCGAGGCGGAGAGGAACACGATGCGCGAGGCCGACCTGTTCCTCAAACCGGCGACGATCCCGGCCGGAACCTACGGGAACCATCCCAGCGTCGACGTCCTCGCCGCCGACCGCGTCATGGTGGTCGGGGCCGACGTCCCCGAGGACATCGTTTTCGACATGCTCACCGTGCTGTTCGACGCGCTTCCGGACCTCAGCTCGACGGTCCCGTCCCTTTCCGGCGTCCGCCTCGACCGGGCGGCGGCGGCGCCGATCCCGCTCCACGCCGGAGCGACCCGTTACTACCGCGAGCGGCAGCTCTTCCCCTGACCCATGCGCCCAGCCCGAAGTCACGCGGTCTTCGTCATCGCCCTCGTCGGCGTGACGTTCCTGATCCTCGCGTTCCTCGGATTCCGCGCGTCCGTCGAGTGGGAGAACACGGCGACGGCCGCCGCCGGGCGCCGGGCCGCGGAAGCGTTGACGATGCTCGAGACCGTGCTCGCCACCGACATGCAGGGCGTTCAGAAGTCCGTCCTTGGAGGGGTGACCGCCGAGGATCTCGACCCCGTCCGGCGGTTTGACCTCGTCGGCGTGATCGCCGACGCGTTTGCCCGCTTTCCGTACCCGGAGGTGTTCTTCGTGTGGGACGGGTCCGATGAAGGCGCCGCACTTTTCAGCCGGACGTCGCGGATTCCGGAATGGGCACAATCCACCGAACCGACCCGGGCGTTTCCCGTCACCGTCGCGACCGACCGGGCGGCCGCCGGCGATCTGGGACGACGAGTGATCGCCGACGTGATCCCGGGTGAGCGTTTCGCCATCGCGCACGTCGCGATCGATGGAACCGACTATCAGGTGGTCGCCCGCACGTACCCCGGAGGGGAGCGCACGGCGGTCCTGGGCTTCGCCGTCAATCTCGCATGGGTTCGGGAATACTACTTTCGCGACGTCGCCACCGAAATCGCCGAGATCGGAGGGGGCCGGATCCCGGGAGCCATCGCCGTCACGATCGCGGCTCCGGACGGCCACGTCGCGGGACAGACATCGCCGTCGACCGAACCCGGCCCCACGATCGAAGGGCGATTCCCGCTGGCGTTCTTCGATCCGGCCGGGATGCCGGCCGGGGAGATCGCGCGTCTTCGGCTGCCGGAATACACCGCGCGTGTCGACCGATCGACGGACCCTCTGCTCGAAGAGGCCGGCCGGTTCGCCCGGATGACGCGCTGGACCATCGTCATCGCCGCGGCCATCGCCGTCATTGCGCTCGCCGGCGGGATCGCGGCCCTACGGAAGAACGCCGAACTCGACCGGATGAAGTCCGAGTTCGTGGCCCGCGCGAGTCACGAGCTCAAGACGCCTCTCGCCAGCATGCGGCTGACGGCGGAGACCCTTTCCGAAGGACGGTACAGCTCGGAGGAAATCGTCCGGTCCTACGGGCAGCTCCTTCTGGCGGAGACGTCGCGACTCGATCGCCTCGTGGCCCAGTTGCTGACTTTTTCGAGACTTTCCGAGGGGAAGAAGAAGCACCATCACGACGAGGTCGACGTCGGGGGCGCGATCGAGGAAGCATTCCGGAGACTCCGGCACCGCCTGGACGAGCGGGGATTCAGAGCGGCCGTGACCGGGCCGGACGAGCCGCTGATGCTTCGCGGAGACCGGGAGGCGTTGGTCCAGGCGTTCGAGAACATCATCGAAAACTCCCTGAAGTATTCCGAAGCGGACCGCAACATCACGGCCACGATCGGGGCCCGCAATGGCCGCATCGCGGTCGAGTTCGCCGACCGAGGCCCCGGCATCCCCGCCGAAGAAGTCGGACACGTCTTCGAACGGTTTTTTCGCGGCCGGGCGGCGAAGGCCGCGGGTGCCGGACTCGGATTGTCCATCGTCCGGCGTATCATCGAAGACCATGGCGGGACAGTGGAACTCGCGAGCGACCCGGGGCGCGGGACTCGCGTGACGATTTCGCTTCCGGAGGGATCGGAATGAGTCATCGGATCCTCCTCGTCGAGGATGACGAATCGCTCGCAAAACTCATCGGCGACAACCTGGCGTTCGAGGGCTATCAGGTCCATCACGCCGGCGACGGCAATCAGGCCCTCAACGTGATCCAGTCGTTCGCCCCGGATCTCATTCTGCTGGACCTGATGCTTCCCGGAGTCGACGGCTTTACCATATGCCGCACGATCGGTTCGTCGTCGCCGCGGATCCCGGTCATCGTCATCAGCGTGCGGGATCAGGACTCCGACAAGATCCGCGCGCTGCGGCTCGGCGCCGACGACTACGTGACGAAGCCGTTCTCGATCCTCGAGCTGCTCGCGCGCATCGAAGCCGTGATGCGCCGCACGCGCTCATCGCCGGACCGCGCCGTAATCGGAAACCTCGTCATCGATTTCCGGGCCCGGTCGGCCATCCGGGGACGAACGAAGCTCTCGCTGACCGAGCGCGAGTTCGAAATTCTCCGCCTGCTCTGGGAACACCGCGACGCAATCGTCTCCCGCGAGCGGCTGCTCCGGACCGTCTGGGGGTACAGCGAGGTCCCCGCAACGCGAACCGTGGACTTCTTCATCGCGCGCCTCCGGGCCAAAATCGAGAAGGATCCCCGCCGCCCGCAATATCTCCATACAATCTACGGGAAAGGGTACCGGTTGCGCGGCGGCGATGCGTGATCTCTCAAAACCCGTGCAACCGCAGGCGGACCCTGCGGTTGGTAAAACTTTACAGGCGTTGCGCACTTCGACGAGAATCACCCCAATGCGCAATCCGGCAACGCTCTTCATAGTGTCGGCCGTACTTCTCGCGGGAGGGCTCGCACGGGCCGCCACCTTGCCCACGATCCAGTCCGGAGGCGCGGTCGAAGCGCGCGCGGCGATCGACGC
>CAZTTI010000026.1:0-4016 GCA_964615925.1 uncultured Solibacteraceae bacterium | reverse complement strand
GGCTCCCTCGTCGTCGAACCAGTGGCGGGACGTCCATCGATCGTGCCTGAGCGGCAACATCGAGCGATGCGACGAGGACCGCATGGTGCGGGCCGACGGAAGCGTGATGCGCGTCCGTTGGGAGGCGCGCCCGTGGAACCGGGAAGACGGCACGATCGGCGGTGTCTGCGTGTTCTTCGAGGACATTTCCGAGACCCGCGCATTGATCGACGAACTGGCGGCCACACGCGATCGGGCGTTGAAGGCGGCGAAGGTGAAGAGCCGGTTCCTGGCTTCGATGAGCCACGAGATCCGGACGCCCATGAACGCCATCCTGGGAATGGCCGAGCTGCTTCGCGAGACCGAGTTGGGCCACGAGCAACGGGAATACCTGCGCCAGCTCGAGAGTGCCGGCGAACACCTCCTCGACCTCATCAACGACATTCTCGACCTGTCGAAGATCGAGGCGGGACAACTCAAGATCGAGCGCACACGGTTCGACATCGAAGAACTGGTCGACAGCGTCGGCGAGCTGATGTCGGTCCGTTCCTCCGGGAAGGGAATCGACCTGCTCTGCCAGGTGGATCCCGACGTGCCCACCGCACGGATGGGAGACCCCGTTCGCCTCAAGCAGATTCTGATCAACCTCATGGGCAACGCGATCAAGTTCACCGACGTTGGGGAAGTCGATGTTCGGGTGAGCCGCGATCCCAACTCCACGAGCGACGAGCGTCTGGTGATCTCGGTGCGGGATACCGGAATCGGGATCAGCCCCGAGAACCAGCGCGCGATCTTCGAATCGTTCACCCAGGCCGACGCGTCCACGACACGGAAGTATGGAGGGACGGGACTCGGGCTGAGCATTTCGAGGCGGCTTGCAAAAATCATGGGGGGAGATATCTCGGTCGAGAGCGAGACCGGTCAGGGATCGACGTTCCGTGTGACCCTCATCCTTGGACTGGCGTCGGACCAGCAGACGCCCGGTACGGACATCGATCTCCAGGGCCTGCAGATTCTCGTCATCGATCCGAGCATGGCCAGCCGGAAAATGATCGGCGAACATCTGGAACGTTGGGGAGCCCGGGTGACGGCCGTCGCCCAGGCGGCCGACACGGTCGCGGCGGGTTCCAGCGAGTTCCACATCGCCCTGATCGCCGTCGATTGCCGCCGGGAGGACCGTTTGTCGGCCGTACGGGACTTCCGCGAGAACGTGAGCAGTGGCGCTCCGGTGTTGCTTCTCACGGGCGACGGCAGGAAGGCCGACGAAAGCGAGGCCCAGCGGCTCAACGTCCGGCGGTCGCTCCGGAAGCCGATCGCGCGCCGGAAACTCGCATTGGCGGTTTCGGAGGCCCTTGGATCCGCGCGAGTCAAATCCCCGCTCCGCGTCGTCGAATTCGCGCCGCCGGCGAAGGAGGCGCGTTCGTTGCGCATCCTCGTCGCCGAAGACCAGAAGGTGAACCAGGTCCTCGTCCAGGCGTTCCTGAAGGCGTCTCCCCATGAGGTCACGCTGGCCGGGAACGGCCAGGTGGCGGTCGATCTCTACAAGAAGAATCCGTTCGACATCGTGTTCATGGATGTCCAGATGCCTGTGATGGACGGCTATGCCGCGACCGCGGCGATTCGGGAGTTCGAGCGTTCGAACGGGCTCGAAGCCCGGCCGGTGATTGCATTGACCGCGAATGCCATGCGCGAAGACATCGAACAGAGCCTCGAGGCCGGCTGCAACGAACACCTCAGCAAACCCATCAAGAAGGCCAAGCTCCTGGCCACGATCGAAAAATACGCGGCGCAAATGGGTGAGAGCCCTATGCAGCAGGCGTCTTAGGCCCTTTCTTGAAAACAAACCGCAGGCGTCCGCCTGCGGTTGCGCGTAGGCGGCGGTAGCCGCCGGAGCGGAGGAATAAAAACAAATCGGATCGAGATGCGATCGCCTCCGCTTCTTGCGCCCCCTGTCGTCTGGACGGCGTTCGGAAACGGCGGCTTTTCAAAACGCGCATCCTGCGCTCGAAAGCCGCCGCATCCGCAGCCTTCATGGCTGCGGATCGTTCTGCGCCACATGGAGGAACCTGCAACGTCGCCGGCTTGATTTGATGGTCCCTCCCCCACCCGAGCAGTGGTATCTTTTCCCCACACGAGGAGGCGAAGATGACGCGATCCCTATTTTCCGAGAGGCTTCTGGCGCTCGCGACGCTGGTGGCGATTCTGACCGTTCCGGCGCTCGGCTGGGCCCAGCGCGGAGGCCGCGGCGGCACCGAAGCGCCGGTGACACCGGTGCCGTTCGAGCGCATCGTCAACGCCACCGACGAGCCCCAGAACTGGTTCACCTACAACGGCCAGAACTCGAGCCAGCGCCACAGCGGGTTGACCCAGATCACTCCGGAAAACGCCGAAGACCTCGTCCTCAAGTGGGTCTTCCAGTCGCAGTCGACCGAAAAGCACGAGGCCACGCCGCTCGTGGTCGATGGTGTGATGTACACGATCGAGAGCCCGAACGGGGTGGTAGCCCTCAACGCCGAGACCGGTGCGATTCTCTGGCGGTACAACCACACGCCGCACGAGGCGGCCCGCAACTGCTGCGGCCGGCTCTCGCGCGGCCTCGCCATTCTCGACGACAAGATCTTTCTGGCCGCGTTCGACGCCCGGATGATCGCGCTCGACGCGCGCACCGGAAGGGAACTCTGGAACACGGCCGCCGGCGATCCTACCCAGGCGGAAGCCTTCACGCACGCCCCGCTCGTCGTCGGCGACAAGGTCCTTGCCGGCACGGCGGGCGGAGAGTACGGCGTCCGGGGCTGGATCGCCGCGTTCGATGTCGACACGGGAGAAGAAGTCTGGCGGTTTCACACGGTTCCCGGGCCGGGCGAGCCGGGGCACGAGACCTGGGGCGGCGACTCGTGGGAACACGGCGGGGCGCCGATCTGGGTGACAGGGTCTTACGATCCGGAACTCAACATCACCTACTGGGGCGTCGGGAACCCCGGCCCGGATTGGGACGGCTCGGTGCGGCCCGGGGACAACCTCTACAGTTGCGCGGTGATCGCGCTCAACGCCGATACCGGCGAGCTGGTCTGGCACTACCAGTTCTTCCCCCACAACGAATTCGACTGGGATGCGACGCAGACGCCGGTCCTCGTCGACATGGAGTTCGAAGGCGAGATGCGCAAGACGATGCTGTTCGCCAACCGGAACGGCGTCTTCTACGTCCTGGATCGCGAGACCGGCGAGTTCCTGTTGGGCCGCGATTTCGTGCGGACGAACTGGATCGATGGCTTCGAGGAAGGCGGCCGCCCGCGGCAGGTGCTCTTCCCGACGCCGGAAGGGACCCAGATCTTCCCCGGCAACCAGGGCGGGACGAACTGGTACCCGCCGTCTTACAGCCCGGTGACGGGCCTCGTGTACATCCCGGCGTGGGAAAACACCGCGAGCATCTATACAACCGCCGAAGAGCCGACCGAGTTCCACGAGGGGCAGACGTTTGCGGGCCCGTTTCCAGGGCGTTCGTCAACGGGAGAGGAGTACAGCGCGGTGCGGGCGATCGATCCGGCGACGGGCGAGAAGGTCTGGGACTATGTCCAGACCGCGCCGAGCACGGAGGCCGGCATTCTGACGACGGCGTCGAACGTCCTGTTCAGCGGCAGCCGCGACGGGCACTTTTATGCGCTGGATGCACGGGATGGGACGGTGCTGTGGGAGACCGTGAACCTGGGAGCGTCGGTTTCGGCGGGGCCGATGTCGTACGCCGTCAACGGCGAGCAATACGTTGCGATTCAGGGGGGACGGGCGTTGTTTGTATTTGGGTTGAGGGAATAGCGTAGTGTAGCGCTGAACGATCCGCCGACACGAGTCGGCGGATGCGGCGGCTTTTCAGCGCAGGATGCGCGTATTGAAAAGCCGACGTTTCCGGACGCTGTCCAGACGACAGGCTACGCCATCAACCGAGGAGATCGCATCTCGATCCGATGTGATTTTATTCCTCCGCTCCGGCGGCTACCGCCGCCTACGCGCAACCGCAGCGAGGAACGCTGCGGTTGGTTCTG
>CAZTTI010000025.1:0-9179 GCA_964615925.1 uncultured Solibacteraceae bacterium | reverse complement strand
TCGCCGACGTTGGGCAGGCAAGGCCTCGCCGAAGCGCGGAGACGTTGTGCTGGGCTCTGATGCTGGCCGGAATGGTGTTGGGCGGCGCTGCCGGTGTGTATCAGATACTCGCGAGCGCCCCGGCGGGGCTCCTGCCCGATTCGGTGCTCGGGATACTCGAACTCCCGGGCCCGGGCGTGCAACTCGCCTTGGGAACGGGAGTGCTCTTGTATCTCTCCGGCCTGATCCAATGGATCGAGCAGGACACCCCGCGTGGGCGGGCAGGTGGCACCTACGAAGATTGACCAGGATCGGAAGTGGCCGTCACCGTCAGGAGCGACGCATCGTCCTGGAGCCGCCCAGAGAATCGGATCGCGTCCTCGAACAGGGCGGTGTGGAAGTCGACGGACCGATGCCGCCGGTGGCGGACCAGCGACTGCATCAGATTTGTCTCTCCGAACGCTTCCCCGGCGTCGTTCTCCGCTTCCGTCAGGCCGTCGGTGAAAAGCACGAGGCGGTCTCCGGTCCCCAGCCGGCCCGTGCCGCGCTCCCACGCGCCGTCGCTGAAGAACCCCAGCGCGCAGCCTCCCTCCTCCATATGGGTCATCGACCCGTCACTGGCGAGCAGGACCGGCGCGACGTGGCCCGCATTGGCGTACTCGAACGTTCCGGTGGACGTGTCGAGAATGGCGATGAAGAGCGTCACGAACCGCTCCGGCGTCGTGCTCGCATAGACGAGGCGGTTGGCCCGCCGGCAGATCTCGGCCGGATCGGCCGAGGTCTGGATGACGGCCCGGAGCGCGGACTGGATGCTGGCCATCAACAAAGCTGCAGGCAGGCCTTTCCCGGAAACGTCCGCGATCGAGAACGCCATCCGCGTCTCGTCGATGACGATCAAGTCGTAGTAGTCCCCGCCGACGGCGGCCGCGGGCAACCAGGACCCGTACACGTCGCACTTTCCAACCCGGGGAAACCGCGCCGGAAGCAAGCCCCGCTGGATCCGGTGCGCCTCACGGGCTTCCTCCGATGAAGGCGCCCGGAACCCGGCTACGGGATCGAGCATGCCGTTAAGGTTCGTCATCGTCATGGATTCGACTAAAGCCTGGCTCATCTCTTCGTCCCCGTCTTTCTGTGCATTCGCGGCTCCAAACTCGATGAAGCGTATACGTGCTGCCGGTTCATGGAGTTCCGGTCGTCTGGACCGGAGCGTCGACCGCCGAGACTGTCCGATTTCAAAACAACTGTCCGATTTCGGCTCGTGCGGAACGCCTGGCTGCCATGAGCACTCTAGCGAATGCGCGTGCCGTTCGCGAGGGACGATCGGCGGGCGGCGGGTCAATACCGGCCAACGAAGGTTGAAGGCCCTGAACCCTGATACACTCGGGGCCATTCCCCCGAGAACGATTCGGCCGAAGGTGAGCTTTATCATTGCTTCAACGGAGAACGAACCATGCGACAGATTCTTGTGACCCTTTTCGCACTGGCCGCGACGGCCCCCATCCCGGCTCACGCCCAGGCCGAATACGTGACCATCGAAATGGAAATCGACATCGACCGGCCCGCCGCCGAGGTCTGGCAGAAGGTCGGAGGGTACTGCGACATTGCCGAGTGGTTGTCCCTGGATTGTGTGATCACGTCGGGCGACGGCGGGATGGGGACGGTCCGGGAACTGGCCGGCGGCCGCGTCGTCGAGATCCTCGTCGCGCAGACGGACCTCGGCTACGGATATACACAACCGGCGCGCGAGGGCCAGTTCTACAACCTGTACCACGGCTTCATGGAAGCCGTGCCGGTCACGCCCACGACGTCGACAATGCGCTACACGCTGGTCTACGACGTCTCGAATCTGGCCGACCAGGCCGCGAAGGATGCCGACGTCACGCGAAGGCGTTCGATGTTCGAAGGCGCCCTGGCCAACATGAAAGAGATCGCCGAAGCGGAGTGAGGGATCAAATCCCCACGATGTTGGGCAACATCCGGCGATATCCGGCCTCGGCCGCCCACAAGGTCAACGCTACCCCCGCGATCTCGTCGACCTCCGGGATTGCTTCGATTTCCTTCTCGAGGTCGACGAGCAGAAAGTAGGCCTGGCACGAATCGCACGCCCGGACTCGCAGGTGCGGAAACTCGCCGGTCGAAAACGTCACGAGCTTCCGGTCGTTTCGCTCCCCACAGTCCGGACACCGGTCGCGCACCGCGCGGTGCCTTCGAAAGCACATCCCGCAGATCAGGTGGAGCGCCTGGCCGTCGCCTTCGGTAGTGAGACACCCCGCTTGCGGCCCGAAGCTGCACCAGGAGCAGTCGAGCCCCTCGGGGAGACGCGACGCGTAGACCTGGAGCAGGCCCCGGGCGAAGAACGCGCGGCGATCGGGCGGCCCGGGCGCCTGCCACTCGTCGGCAAGGAGCGATTCGAAGCCCTCCATCAAGCCCACGCTCGCATCGATCAATTCCTTCGGGCCGTTTCGGCGGGTCACTTCCACCAGCGAACCGAGAAGGGATGGGAGATCGTCGAAGCCTTCGACGGGTGCCTGTTCGGACTGCCAATCGACCACGGCCGCGTAGAAGGTCAGGATCTCATGCGCTGGAGGAAAGCGTTCGGCGAGTACCCGGGCGCGTGCCGCCCTGTCGCTGAACGTGTGCACGACGGCCAATCAGCCCAGAAGATCCCGAACCCGGATCGGCGTCCCGGGGAACGCGGCCACGTTAATCGTATCTCGCGGAAGGAACACGCTCGAATCGCGGTAGCCGGCTGAAGACGGCCCGCGGAACACGAGCAATCGCTCGGCCTGCAGATCCTCGACCCAGACCTCCCCAACGCCTGCGCGGGCGTAACGCGGCACCTTCACCTCGATATCGAATTTCAACGTGGTGTCGGCAACTTCCAGGACGAGCAGGGTGTCCTCGGCCTTCGGGCGCTTCGCGCGGTAGGCGTCGTCGCGCCAGCGTAGCAGGACGAGATCCGGCTGGGGCTCGGTGAAATCGTCGAGCTCGAGAGTGTTCTGGACGCTCACCACCGTCCGCCCCCGGAACAGGGCTGTGAAGACAGCGGTGGCTCCGTTCACACATCCGAGATGCCACGTGCCGATGGGGGCCATTTCGAGGATCTCACCATCGATCAATTCGACGCGGTCGTCCTCGTTGAAGATGCCGGCGTCGGCCATCTTGTAGAACTCGTCGACGGTGAAGAGTTTCCTGGGAGCTTCGATGCGCATGTCGGGTGAACCTTTGCCCGTTATTGTAGTCTTGCTTGCGCTTCATCGCTGTCGGAAGAAGCACAGCACGCAACGGACCAGTTCCTCATGCCTGAATTTTCAATACTATGTGAACCGCGCCAGAAGGAATTCGCCTGATGAGCGATCGAAGAGAACGCGAAGGCTCCGAGAAACCCTACTTCCGGATCTCCCGGAACCACTTCGGATGATGGAGAGCGGCCCAGCCCGGCGTGACCCATCCTTGGATCATGCCGCGCAGGGCCTTCGGTACGGCGGCGGTTCCCATGTAGATGTGGACGATGATGCCGGCGATGGACCCGATGGCGGCGATCGGATGGACGAGGACCGCGGCCTCGCGGAGTGCCCGCGGCATCGACTCCGGAAACCACAACACGACGCCGCTGGCCAACAAGGCGACGGTCGCTGCCGCCTGAAACCAGAACAGGACCTTCTGTCCCGCGTTGAACCGTCCGGCTTCGGGAAGCGCAGAGTGGTCGTGAACCGCGTAGCGGTGCGAATGACGAAGCCATCGTCGATCGTCGGCGTCGAGCCACATCTGGCCCGCCCACCGGACGAACATCACGACGAGAGCAGCGGCAAACACGATTCCGGCCCAGGGATGCCAGGCCCGAACCGTCGTCCCACCACCGAAGATCGAGGCCATCCAGTACAAGCGTGGCGACCAGAGCGCGAGGCCGGTCAGGGCAACGTAGACGAACACCAGGGCAACGGTCCAATGGATCAACCGTTCGGCGGCGCTGAAGCGGAGGATGCGCGAATCACTCATCGGAGCTCGACTCCTCCCGCTGCGGGCCGTATCGAACGAAATGGAAAAACGCCCCGAGGATGCCGCCGACGAGAACGAGGTTCCCGAGGAGCTTCAGCGGTCCTTTCCAGAGGGCGACGGTCCAGGGGATCCGGGGGTTGGCCGGCAGACCATAGGCCTCGGGCTGGTCCGCGTGGCGCAAGACGTAGAGAACCTGGGTGCCCCCGACTCCCGCGGGATTATAGACTCCGGCGTTCTCGAAGCCGTCTTCCCGCAGGACCGCTGCACGGTCTTCTGCGATCTGGATCAACTCGTCCCGAGCGCCAAACGTCAGGCAGTTCGTCGGACACGCCTTTATGCAGGCCGGCTCGAGTCCCACAGCGACGCGGTCGGTGCAGAGCGTGCACTTGTAGACCTTCTTCGTGTAGGGATCGAAGCGTGGGACGTCGAACGGGCACCCCGTCATACAGTACCCGCAGCCGATGCACTGGTCCTGGACGAAGTCGACGATGCCGTTCGCGTGCTGGACGATCGCGCCGGGAGCCGGACACGACTCGAGGCATCCCGGATCGACGCAGTGCATGCACTGGTACTTGGACATCAGCCACTCGGGATTGCCGTCGATGTTGGTCTCGTTGAACTGGATCAGGTTCCAGAAGCTGTGGCTCAGGTCGGGCGAGGACTGGTAGGTCCCGTCGAACGCGCCGGGAATCATGGGAAGGTCGTTCCACTCCTGGCAGGCCACCTCGCACGCCTTGCAGCCGATGCAAGTCGACGTGTCGATCAGCTTGGCGACCGAGGTCGTGTCGACCGCCGCGCCGGCCGCGCTTCCGGGTGTCGCGGAGATGGCTTTGAGGTTCTGCCTCATCCGAGCCTCTCGATGTTGACCAGGAAGCCCTTGTATTCAGGCGTTCCGGAATTGGGGTCGAACACGCTCGGGCTCAGGTTGTTGACCAGGGGACCCGTGACACGTCCGAGGAATCCCCAGTGAATCGGCAGCCCCACCTGGTGGACCGGCCGGCCGGCCACCTGCAACCCGCGCATCCGGCGCGTGACCATCGCCTGCCCCCGCACTTCCCCGCGCGCCGACCACACGCGGACCAGATCACCGCTGCCGATTCCTTTTTCGGCGGCTAACTCCTCGGAAAGCTCGACGAAAAAATGTGGCTGGAGTTCGCTCGGGCCCGCGACGTTTTTGGTCCAGTAGTGATAATGCTCGGTCAGCCGGTACGTCGTCCCGACGTACGGATAGTCCTCGACCGAGCCCAGGAGATCGAGATCGTTCGTGAACCGGCGGGCCGCGGGATTCGATCCCACGCCCGGATGCAAAAGATTGGCAACGGGCGACTCGACCGGTTCGTAGTGTTCGGGAAACGGGCCTTCGGCGAACGAATCGACCGTGTAGAGCCGGGCAACGCCTTCCGGCACCATGATGAACGACCCGAAAGCCTCGGGCGCGGCCGTCGCGCCGTAGTCGGGGACGTCCCCAACCCACGTTTCGCCATTCCATCGAATCGGCGCGCGGGAGGCGTCCCAGGGATTGCCCTCCGCGTCGGCGGACGCACGGTTGTACAGGATGCGGCGGTTCAAGGGCCAGTTCCAGGCCCAGTTCGCGTAAAGACCCAGGCCCGTCGGGTCTTCCTGGCCGCGCCGCGCCGCCATGTTGCCGTCTTCGGTGAACGAGCCCGCGTAGAGCCAGTTGCCGCACACCGTCGACCCGTCGTCGGCCAGGGCCGCGAACGTGGAGAGTTGGCGGCCGTCGGCGCCGCGCCCGTTGATCTCCATCGCGACCTCGGCCAAGTCCGGCGACGACGGATTCCGCCAGTTCCACTGCATGTCGAGCAGTGGTTGCGGCCGGGCGCCGCCTTCTTCCCGGTACAGATCCCGCAGTTTCAGGAACAGACGCGCGATGATGTCCTGGTCGCGGAGCGCCTCGCCGGGCGGGTCGAGCGCGGCGTACTTCCACTGGAGCCACCGCGAGGAGTTGACCATCGTCCCGTCCTTCTCGGCAAAACACGCCGCGGGGAGAAGGAAGACCTCGGTATCGATATCCGCCGGAAGGGCGGCGCCCGGATAGTACTCGCCTGCGGCATCGCGCGCCTTCCAGAACGCCGCGGTCTCGGTCTCGAAACATTCCGCCACGATCAGCCACCGCAGGTTCGCCAGTCCGGCGAGCATCTTCGAAGTGTTCGGCCCGTTCGCCACGGGGTTCATGCCGAACGAAATCAGTCCTTCCAACTGACCGTTGTACGCGCGGTCGAAGATCGTTCCCCAGCTGTAGTCGTCGTTGGCGTCCGGCTTTGGCAGGTTGTCATAGCCGAAGTCGTTGGACGCGGAAGCGCGGTCGCCGTACCAGGCCTTCAGCAGGCTGACCATGAACCGGTTCGTGTTCGACCAGTAGTTCATGGAGTTGGGCCGCAATGGCCGCGGCGAGTTCTCCGCGATGTAGGAATCGAGCGTCTGTTGATGAGCCCGGGGGATCTTCAGATACCCGGGAAGGGCGTTCCACGCGCCGAGGTCCGTCGCGCCCTGGATGTTCGAGTGTCCGCGCTGCGCGTTGATCCCGCCTCCCGGCATGCCGATATTGCCCAGAATGAGCTGGAGCATGGCCGCCGTGTGGATTAACTGCACCGAGTGGCTGTGTTGCGTCCAGCCCAGAGCGTAGAGGATCGTCCCAGCGCGCCCCGCGGTGCCGGTCGAACACACGACCTCGGCCGCGCGCTCGAACTCGGCGACCGAACACCCGCAGATATCAGCCACCACTTCGGGCGTGTAGCGGGAGTAGTGTTGCCGCATGAGCTGGAACACCGAACGCGGATGCTCCATCGTGGGATCGACGCGCGCATATCCCTGAGCGTCGAACTCATACCCCCAGCTCGATTTTTCGTAGGTTCCCGACTCCGCGTCCCAGCCGGAAAAGTATCCGTCCTCGAAACCGTAACCCTCGCGCACGATGAAGGGTGCGTTGGTGTGCGTGCCGACGTACTCCTGCTGATAGAGGTCGTTCGCGAGGGCGTAGCGCAGCAGGCCGCCGAGAAAGGCAATATCGCTCCCGGATCGAATGGGAACGAAGATGTCCGAAACCGCCGCGGTCCGGTTGAATCGGGGATCGATCGTCACGATGCGGGCGCGCCGGTTCCGCTTGGCCTCCATCGCGAACCGGAAGCCGACGGGATGGTTCTCCGCGGGGTTCCCCCCCATGACGAGGATGACGTCGGCGTTTGCGACGTCGGTCCAGCCATTGGTCATGGCTCCCCGGCCGAACGTGGCGGCCAGACTGGCCACCGTCGGGCCGTGTCAAAGCCGGGCCTGGTTTTCGAACGGGACGATGCCCAGTCCGAAGCGCAGCTTTCCGTAGAGGTAGTTGATCTCGTTGGTGTCGGTGCAGCCGCCGATCATCGCGGTGTTCGTGAGGCGGTTGACGCGCCGGCCTTCGGCGTCGATCTCCTCGAAACCCCGATCGCGGGTGTCCTTGATCAGCCGCGCCATGCGGTCGATCGCCTCGTCCCATTCAATCTCGGCCCATTCGCCGGAGCCGGGCGCGCGATAGAGTGGTTTGGTCAGGCGCAGATCGTTGTCGATGAATTGACGGAGGGTGATACCCTTCGGGCACAAGGCGCCGCGGTTGACGGGGCTGTCGGGATCCCCCTCGACGTGGACGACCGAAGGCGCGACGTTGGCGGCCCGGTCCCCCAGCGTATGAATGATCACGCCACAGGAGACGGCGCAGTACGGACAAATGCTCCGCGTCTGGGTCGTCCGGTCGATCTTGAGGCCGCGGGCCTGGGCCAGCGCCGGCGCGAGATTGAACCCGAACGCCGACGTGACGGACGCGCCGGAAAGCGCACTCTTGATGAAGGTTCGTCGCGTGAGGGACATCGTTGGGCGCCAATCTATAAAGGGTCCGGGGACTATTCAAGATAAAACGGCCGCGCGCCGCGCACGGCGACTCGCATGGTGGACGCTTCCGTGGTGGTTCCTTCACGCCGACCGCTGACCGCGGCGGAACGGCGGCTGATCCGGGCGAAGATCGCCCACGTCACTCGACAGTGCGCCCGCTCGAACAAGGCGCCACTTCTCGTGGGCGGAGGCGTCATCGGTATCCTCTGGATCTTGACGCTGGTCGCGTCCGACGCGCCATGGCCCGTCGTGACGGGGTTCTGGATCGTCGTCGGTGGCGGAATCGTCTCCTGGGTCGGACGGGATTTCCGGCGACTTGCCCGAGATCTCGGGACTATGGCCGAGGGGCTCGAATCCGCTCTGCGCAAGAACGCGGCGGACGTCTACGACATCCGGTCCCGGCGTTTCGCGGAATTCGAAGAGTTTGAAGACGAAGGCGCGTGTTACGTCTTCGAGCTGGATGAGAACCGTCTCGTCGTTCTCTCGGGACAGGAGTTCTACGAGAGCGCCGCGTTTCCCAGCCTCGACTTCTCTCTCGTCTACGTCCTCGATGAGAACGAGGAGACGGCCGACGTGTTCATCGACAAGCGCGGCCCGAAGGCGGCGCCGACGAAACTGTTTCCCCCGAACGTCCCGCGTCCGGCCGATACAGGCGGTCGCCTGGCCGTACTGGCCGGGACACTCGAGGACTTCGATCGGTGAGTTCCGTGTGGTCGGCCTATGGTTCGATTTCGTTCTCGTAGCGGATCAGCGTCACCACGAACTCGTCGGAAGCACCGACGGACTTGAGATCGATGATGGATTGCGCGGAAGTGTCGCACCGGCAGCCATCGGCCTGAAGCTTGGCGTAAACGATGTGTTCGGCGAGGCCTGAACCCAGCATCATGACCGCGTCCGGGATCGACATCGGCTCTCGTACTTCCGATTCGCTCCGCCAGAAGCCGATGAGGTCGACGATGAGTTCTTCGGAGGCACCCGCCGCGTCCAGTTCTGTGATCGACTGGGCCGAAGTATCACACAGGCAACCATCCTGTTCGAGCTTCACGCGGATCAGGTCCTCGGAGACCTCGGCTCGAAGCAGATCGGATACGTCGACGACCGTGACCGGCTCGCCGGCGCGGGCTTCGACGTCTCCCATCATCAGCACGGCCAACAGGCCGGCACAACCAAAAACATTGAAACGCCATCGTTCGGACAACCCGATTCGCTTCCTTCTCATGACTCCAACCTTATCTTCTTCAACGGCTGGAGTGAATCTCTTCGTCGAATGTAGACTCAACCGTCAACGGGCGCCAGGGATTTCCGATCCGGTGCGTATCAGG